>NZ_JAUBTI010000084.1:0-29514 GCF_036702415.1 Microcoleus sp. D3_18a_C4
CGCACCGCCCAAGATGCCTGCAACGCCCATCATGTGGAAGGGGTTGAGCGTCCAGTTGTGGAAGCCTTGCAGGAATAACAAAAAGCGGAAAATTGCTGCGACGCCGAAACTGGGGGCGAAGAACCAGCCTGATTGACCCAAGGGGTAAAGCAGGAACACCGAAACAAACACGGCGATGGGGCCGGTGAATGCTAGGGCGTTGTAGGGACGGATGCCGACTAAACGGGCGATTTCAATCTGACGCAGGCAAAAGCCGATCAGTGCGAAGGCGCCGTGGAGGGCTACGAATGTCCACAGCCCACCGAGTTGGAACCAGCGGGTGAAGTCCCACTGTGCTTCGGGGCCCCACAGGAACAGCAGGGAGTGTCCGAGGCTGTTGGCTGGGGTGGAGACTGCTACGGTGAGGAAGTTGGCTCCTTCGAGGTAGGAGCTTGCCAAACCGTGGGTGTACCAGGATGTGACGAAGGTGGTGCCTGTTAACCAGCCACCGATGGCTAGGTAGGCGCAGGGGAATAGCAGGATGCCAGACCAGCCTACGAAGACGAAGCGATCGCGTTTGAGCCAGTCGTCGAGTACATCAAAGATGCCTCTTTCGTTCTGGGCGCGTCCGACTGCGATTGTCATTGGGGTAAAATCCTTTTGCTTGTTAAAAGACCAAGGTTTCTAATTAAAGTTAACATAACTATATATTAGAAGTTCATAAATTTCAACTAGAACAGCAGGGTTCCCCCACTAGAGGCGTACTCGATGAAAGCGTGGTTGAGAGGAATGCCATCTTGGTTGACGATGCTCAGCAACAATCCAACTGACCCTTCGTCGCCAAGCGGCGAGGTGGCGGTGGTTGAGGAGCAAAACTTAAGTGCCCAATAGTTTCCCAAACTTATCCACAGTTGATCGCTGAGAGAAAGTTCTATGTGGAAAGTGGCAGAGTTCGCACGCATTAGTAGGAGTCCTCATGTTCTACGTTACGACGCCTTTGAAAGTGAAGGCAAGTTAATTCCTGACAGAACACTCTTGAACCAGCGCATTTACTCAGAAAGTCAGTTTACAAAAATTCGTCATACTTAACTTGACTGATTAAAATTTTGGGCAGTATGATTACACCAATGCCTACAAAAGGCTTAATTATCTGGTTTGTAAACCGAGCGTGCAAGTCAAAACTGACCAGCCTGTCACAAGGTCGAACGGGAGCCCGCGTTTCGTTAAATTGGTTGAAAATAGTGGATGACTCATGGCTAAAAGCTTCAACCAAAATTAATTCAATTAGGGTGGGCTACACCCGAATTAACGCCTGTGGACAAGTTGCGAGCCGGCTCCCTTGGGTGAAGCAGGAAACAGACCCTTCAGGAGTCATTCTGATTGAATGGTGAGGCTTAAATAAGTTTAGCCAAGTTTTGTGTAGCAGACGAACAAACACTCTGCGCTTGCACTCAAATCCTTCACAGGGTAAGATTATCCTCTTATCTGTTGAAGAAGTTGTGAGCCAAGTAATTACCGCCAAACTCAAATTAAACCTGACTGCCGAGCAAAAAATCTCGGTAGCTCAGGTTTCTTTGGCCTATCGGGATGCGCTGAACTACGCATCCCAAGTGGCATTTGATAACGGTAAATCTGGCAACGGAGCTAAACTACAAAAGTTGGTCTACTCGGAGCTACGGGCATTATTTGGGCTTGGTTCCCAGATGGCGTGTAACGTGCCAAGACAAGTGGCTGCGACTTTTAAGACGCTGTGGACTAAAGCCAAGCAGAATAGCGAGGCGCTTAAAGCTGGGTATACCAAGCGGCGGTACAAGGGACTCGATCGAGCTCCCAAATACACCTCGCGGACTTGTACGCTTAATTACCAGCGCGACTACTCCTTTACAAAGGATCGACGGGTCAGTATTAACACCCTGGGTGGTCGAATTGTTGTTCCGTTTGATGGCTACAACAAGCACATCGATCTGATGCGAGCGTCCAAGAAGATCGGTGCTGCTAAAATTGTCTACCAGAAATCCTCGAAGACTTACTATCTAATGGTGAGCTTGGAGGTGGAAACGCCTACTCTCGACCCACTGAACATCAGTAGAATTTCTGGTATAGATGTGGGAATGAGATACCTCGCAGTCGAAACAGACTTAGCTAATAAGTCGAGTTTCTATTCGGGCAAGGCGGCTAGACATCGAGCCAACCGTTATCAAAAAGCCAGACAATCTCTACAGCGAAAAGACACCCGTTCGGCGAAGCGAAGATTAATCGCTTTGTCGGGACGGGAGAGACGGTTTATCGCTGATGTGAACCACCAGATTGCGAGTAAAATCGCCAAGCCTAACAGCCTGATTGGACTAGAAGATCTGACCGGAATACGCGATCGAACTAAATCTAAATCGGGCAAACGGGCAAGCAAGAAACAACGGAAAGCTAACAGGAACGTGGCTCAATGGTCGTTTGCCGAATTGCATGGCTATATCGATTACAAGGCTGTGCTGGTTGGCTCGTTAGCTACTAAAGTTCCAGCACATTACACCTCGCAAAGTTGCCCTAAATGTGGGCATACCTCAAAGGCTAATCGACCGAACAAGGGGCTGATTTTCCGCTGTGAATGCTGTGGGCATCAACTTCATGCAGATCTGGTTGGGGCGCGAAATATCGCACTTAGAACGTTGCTCGTCCGGCAAGCCTGGATGAGTACCGGGGTCTTGTCAGCACTCCCTCATGTATCGAGCCGTGAAGCCAAAGCTGAAATCCTTTCGAGGTTTTCGGAATTGAGGTGGAGTTCAGATACAAGCCCCCATCTCCGGCGGTACTCCGCTTGATGGCGGGTAGTTGACCATAATTAGCAGGAGTTGATACACAATCCCGATCGGTCGATCGCGATCGCCTCAGCGAAGCGTCACGCTCGGTGGACTAATTGAATTAAAATTTGGCTTTAAGGCTGTTTAGTTTTATGACTGCAAAAACAACGACCTCGACCGATCCTGTCCTGCGCTACCAGGTTGTGGGCTCCCGCCGCTTCAGCAATTTCTGGTGGGGGACGATTGTCAGCATTGGAGGGACTGGTTTCCTGCTGTCGGGCCTTTCCAGCTACTTGCACGTGAACCTGCTGCCTTTTGCTGACCCGACTCAGCTTGTTTTCATCCCCCAAGGCATTGCGATGAGTTTCTACGGTGTCTGCGGCGTGCTGTTGGCCCTCTACCTGTGGCTGACTATTCTCTGGGATGTCGGTGGCGGTTACAACGAGTTCGATCGACAAACTGGTAACATTCGGATCTTTCGCTGGGGTTTTCCCGGCAAAAACCGCAAAGTTGATTTTAATTGCAAGACATCGGAGGTGCAATCTGTGCGGGTGGACATTAAAGAAGGTCTCAATCCCCGCCGCAGTATTTATCTTAAGCTCAAAGACCGCCGTCAGTTTCCCTTGACTAGAGTCGGACAGCCGATTGCTTTGTCTGAAGTGGAAAATCAAGCGGCCGAATTGGCTCGATTTTTGCAAGTTCCCCTAGAAGGACTTTAGGGATTTTCGATTTGCGATTTGATATCTGAGATTGGTAATGTCTCGTAGGGTGCGCCTGGCCGCGCACCTTACCTACCTGGTAAGTGAAAAAGATCGATCGGCGAGTAAGCCCGTTACCAATTTTTGAATCTATCAATTAACAATACTTCCGACAGTTTTTGATTGCCAACCGTAGAATAAGGTTTTCAAGGATCTGCGGCAAGTTCGCTATCCAAGGAAAATCGCTGGTTTTAGACTACGAACTAAAAACAGTTCGGACTATTGAATTAAAATCTTTAGTTGCCAAGTCCGTAATTGACTCAAAGTGAAAATACAAATGCAAATGCAAATCAAAATTCAGCGGTGGTTGTTCTCACTTTTAATAATTGGCGCGTTGTTTGTCGGAGGATGCAGTAGTTCTCCTGTGGCAAACTCGACTCCGACATCGAATCCGGCGTCGGGTGAAAATATTTCTTTGTCTCAGTCTCCGTCTCCTTCTCCTGCTGCTGTAGCGGCGAGTTCGCAATTTAGCAATTTGCCACGATTGGAAGGAAAAGCAACGGTGGTGATGACGGTTAAAGGTTCTCCAATTACGATCGAACTCGACGGCACAAATGCCCCAATTACTGCGGGCAATTTTGTCGATTTGGTTCAGAAAGGTGTCTACGACGGGCTGGTATTTCACAGAGTCGTGCGGGAACCTCAGCCTTTTGTAGTTCAAGGCGGCGACCCCCAGGGTAAAGACCCAAAATTCCCTACAGCGCGACTGGGAACTGGTGGTTTTATTGACCCGAAAACTACTGTAGAACGCAGGATTCCTCTGGAAATTAAAGCTAAAGGTGCTGCCAATCCGACTTACAGCGCGACGCTACAAGAAGCTGGGGTTAAGGAGAAACCCGTGTTGGTGCACAGTCGCGGGGCTGTTGCTATGGCTCGATCGCAGAGTCCTGATTCGGCTTCTTCTCAGTTTTACTTTACTTTGACCGATGTGCCGTTTTTGGACGGTAGCTATGCGGTTTTTGGGTACGTCAAGCAAGGCATGGATGTGATTGATAAGATTCAAGCGGGCGATCGCATTGAGAAGGCTACTGTTACTCAGGGTTTGGAAAATTTTAAGCCGGCTAGCTGAAGGTAGTCAACCAATTTTGGATTGGGGATTTTAGATTTGGGATTTTAGATTTTAGATTATCCCCGCGGGATCGATCCGATGGCTTGTAAATTCGGGATTTGAGATCAGGGAATTGGATTTTAGATTTTAGATTATCCCTTTTTAATCCAAAATCTAAAATCCTCGGCCCTGATTCTTCTTTTAATCCAAAATCTAAAATCTAAAATCGGCTTAGCTATGGATGTTGTTGTTACTGGAATTGGTCTTGTTTCGGCTTTAGGGACTCTGGAAACAAGCTGGAAAAGACTGCTGTCTGGAGAATCGGGAATCGCTCGGCATCAACCTTTTTTAGAACTTGAACGGCGACCTTTGGCTTTAATTGGCAAAAAACCTGCCTATTTAATAACTTTAATTCGGCAGGTTTTAGCAGATGCTTTGCAAGATGCTAATTTGACTTTGCCTTTGCCTGATTGCGGAATTGCGATCGGTTCTAGCCGAGGTTTTCAGGCAAATTTGGAACTGTTGGCGAGGGAAGGAAGAGGGAAGAGGGAAGAGGGAAGAGAATTCCCAATTCCCAATACCCAATTCCCAATTCCCAATTCTCAATTTGTGAATTTTTTGCCTCACATGGGGGCGATCGCAGCGGCGAGGGCAATTGGCTCAATGGGGCCGGTGCTGGCGCCGATGGCTGCTTGTGCGACGGGCCTACAGTCGATCGCCCGTGCTGTTGATTTAATCCGCACTGGTGAGTGTCAGCGGGCGATCGCAGGTGCTGTGGAAGCGCCTATCACACCGCTTACTCTGGCTGGATTTAGCCGGATGGGTGCTTTGGCAAACAATGGGTGCTATCCCTTTGATGAAAATCGGGAAGGCTTTGTGCTCGGTGAAGGCGGGGCTTTATTTGTATTAGAATCGGCCGAGTTGGCAAGCCGCCGTGGTGCTAAAATTTACGGTCGAGTTTCCGGTTTTGGCTTGACAAATGATGCGTGTCATGCTAATGCGCCGGAGCAGGGGGGGAAAAGTGCGATCGCGGCGGTAAATCAATGTTTGAAACGCAGCAATTTAGCGGCGATTGATATAGATTTTATTCATGCTCACGGTACTGCAACTGAGTTAAACGACCGACACGAAGCACTGTTAATTGAGAAGTTATTTCACCCAGGAGTTGCTGTTAGTTCGACTAAGGGGGCGACGGGTCATACTTTGGGATCTTCGGGAGCTTTGGGCGTGGCTTTTTGTTTGATGAGTATTAAATATGAGATGTTGCCGCCTTGCGCGGGAATGAAAAAACCGGGGTTTGAATTAGACTTTGTTCGCTGTGCGCGATCGGCTATTGTCAGAAATGCGGTTTGTTTAAGTTTTGGCTTTGGCGGGCAGAATGCTGCGATCGTTTTATCGGGCGATCGTTAATTTTTGTAAACTCGGTCGATCGGCATTTAAATTACACGATCTCTCTACAGTTAAAATCTTCTGAGGTGGCCGGAGAACCCCCCCACATCCAATTTAAATCTCAAAAATAGTACAATACTTATGTATTTTAGTCAATTAACTGAGAATTTTGGTGAGATTGCTGGTGCTGCTATGCTAGTCTGGCTCTCCATCCCGACGCTAATCCTTGCGTCAAAGCCTCGGAGGCTAGAAAAGAGAGCCAGATTAAAGCAGTATTGTATTTTAGTGAACACACCTGACGGTCAACTGAGTACAGTTAGACCGCAGGCTTCTTTTTCCTTTTTTTTCTCAGGCTTTTTATAGTGAGGTAGTTCCACCCCCACTTGCTAATATAGTATCAGAGTATTTCCCGATCGTATTGGGGTATAAAAGAAATAATTGTCGGTTTCCGTACCTACACCCGACGCTTCTTTCCATCACGCGGGCGTAATTTATTCGGGGTACTTCGCGCAGCGCTCTGATTAATCCCCTCTAAATATACCGAGGGACTTCCCGGCTGGTAGTTAAATTAAGTCTCAGGTATTTTCACATGGATCTGGCCTCTCATCGATTTATGTCTTATTTTGAACCAGAGCAAGCTGCTCACCTTTGCCAAATAGCTGTTTTGGAGAGTTTTGCTGAGGAAACGCTGGTTTTTGAAGAAGGAGAAACAGCGGATTTTTTATATCTAGTTTTAGAAGGTAAAGTCGAGTTTAGCAAGCGGATTGAAAATCATAAATATCAAACTGTTGCTGTCGCTAACCCAGACGATTATTTTGGCGAACTCGGAGTTTTAGACGGAGAGCCTCGCAGTGCTAGAGCTGTGGCAGTTACCGGCTCGACTTTGGCCAAAATAGACCGTGAAAAACTAATAACAACTCTCCACTTTGCTAAAGGCAGTTCGGTACTGCAAATGTTTAGTTTCATTACTAAAAATTTACGGGATACCACGGATCAATATGTTAGCCAGTTGGTACACAAACAAAAAATGGTATTGGTAGGAGAAATGGTGAGTACAATTATTCACGATTTCAAAAGTCCTTTTACCGGAATTAAACTCTCCAGTGAAGTGCTCAAAGAAATGCACCCGGATGAGGAAACTCAGGAGTGGTGCGAACTTATTCAATTGCAGGTTCAGCGAATGTTGGGGATGGCTGAAGAAGTGTTAGAATTTTCGCGGGGCAATTCTGTATTAAATAAAAAACCAGTTAATCTAATTCAGACGTTGCAGCAGTTTCAAAAGTTGAACCGAGTTTATTTTGAAGCAGCAAAAGTAGATTTGGTAGTACGGGTGACAGAAGTGATAGTGGAAGCGGATGAAAATAAGATTTTGCGCGTTTTACAAAATTTAGTTGGGAATGCTGTTGAGGCTTTTGGGGGACGAGGGGGGCGGGTGGAGATTGCTGCGTCGCAAAGTGAGGAGTGGGCAGAAATTAGCATTTACGATAACGGCCCGGGCATTCCGCAGGCAATTAAGGAAAAGTTATTTGAACCGTTTGTGACTTATGGTAAACGGACTGGTACAGGGTTGGGAACGGCAATTGTTAAGTCGATGGTTGAGGCTCACAAAGGGCAAATCACTTATGAGTCCGAGGACGGAAAAGGGACAACTTTTTACATCCGCTTGCCGAAAACCCAGGCTTTAGCAGATCAAATTTAAGTAGGTTGGAAGATATATACTTAGGACTTTCTCACTAAGCCTCAGAGACTTGGTTGATAAGTAGATATCTTGTTATCAAACAATATTTTTCTAATAAACCGGGTTTAAGAGCCTAAGTCCTAATACTGTGTAGCGACTTGCAGAATAAAGTAGAATTGAATTAACGAAATGCTAAAAATCTGATGCCAGTTACTATTCAAACCTTACCCACAGAAGTTATCAATTTAATTGCCGCCGGCGAAGTGATTGACTCGATCGCCTCCGCGGTACGAGAATTAGTTGAAAATTCTCTGGATGCTGGCGCAACTCGCATCGTTGTTTCTGTCTGGCCCGAACAGTGGCGGGTGCAAGTTGCAGATAATGGTACAGGAATGGATCTGGAAAATTTGCGGCAGGCGGCTTCGCCTCACAGTACGAGCAAAATTACCACGGAAGCTGACCTTTACAAAATTGATACTTTGGGATTTCGTGGGGAAGCTTTGCATAGTTTAGCTCAGTTGGGCTGTTTGGAGGTTTTGAGCCGATCGAATGATTTGGGATTGGGGGATTTTTCGGAAAATCCAGAGTCGGCGTCAAACCCCGCCAAATCATCCTTTAACAAGGGGGGAATGGAAAATGCTCGATCGGGCTGGCGGGTGGTTTACAATAACGCAGGCGTTGCTGTGGAGCTGGAAACAGCGGCGATCGCTCCTGGTACGGTGGTGACTGTTGATAATTTGTTTGGCAATTGGCCTGTGCGCCGCAGTTTTTTGTCGCCGGCACAGCAAATGCGATCGATCCAATTAACCCTTCAGCAAATTGCTATTTGTCACCCGCACGTTAATTGGCAGTTGCGTCAAGGAACTACGCCTTGTTTGCACGTAACTCCTGGTAGCACAGCGGAACAACTTTTACCTCAATTCGTGCGCGGTGTGCGATCGAGCGATTTGCAGTATTTAAAGTTAGATTTGCCGGCGAGTCCTCAAAATCAGAAAGCAGCAAATTTCTTGGTAGAAACTCAACTTGTGGGCGCTAGAGTTAAACACAATTACCAATTCCCAGTTGCGACTTCCAAATTCCAAATGCCCAATTCCCAGTTTTTGGAATTAGTAATTGGTTTGCCCGATCGCTGTCACCGCAGGCGGCCGGATTGGGTGAAAGTTGGGGTAAATCGGCGTGTTGTGCGATCGCCCGAATTAGAGCAAACTATTCTCAGCGCCTTTGCGCGCACTTGTCCGCGCGATCGCTATCCGGTGTGTTTTGTCCACCTGCAAATCTCCCCTTCGGAAATCGACTGGAACCGCCACCCGGCTAAGGTGGAAATTTATCTGCACGATCCGAGTTTTTGGCAAGCACAAGTTAGCGCGGCAATTGCTCGTGCTTTGCACCTGAACGATGAAGTTTTGCCTGCTGCCCCAATTCCCGATCGAGTGGGAAAATTGCTGAAGGCATCGGAACAAAAAAGTGCTTACAGTGTCGGGATTTCGGCTAGGCAGAATGATGAAGGCGGCGAACAGGAAAAAGCTCATAAAATAGGATTGATGGAATTGAGGGCGATCGCTCAAGTTCACAATACTTACATTGTTGCAGAACATTCCAGCGGAATGTGGTTGGTGGAACAACACATCGCTCACGAGCGCGTTTTGTACGAGCAATTGTGCGCGGCTTGGCAGCTAAAATGTCTAGAAAAACCAGTAATTCTCAGTCAATTATCTGCACTGCAAATTGAGAATTTATCCCGCTTGGGTTTGGAAGTAGAAACATTTGGGGAACAGCTATGGGCTGCCCGCGAAGTTCCTGAATTGTTAGCCGATCGAGATGACTGTGCGGATGCGCTTTTTGAACTCAGTAAAGTCGCAGATTTACAAGCTGCTCAAGTTGCGACTGCTTGCCGTAGCGCTATGCGAAACGGTACTCCTTTGAGTCTTTCCCAAATGCAAAACTTGTTGGATGAATGGCAGCAAACTCGTAATCCGCGCACTTGTCCTCACGGCCGCCCCATCTATTTTGCTTTGGAAGAATCGACTCTGGCTCGGATTTTTCGCCGCAGTTGGGTGATTGGTAAAAGTCACGGGATTTGAAAGTTGATTTGACATCCGAGGGCGTTCACCTCAATCTGGCTCGATCGCCAAAAATATCGTGAAGCTTTATTAAAAATAGGGGCTGATTTAGATGAAACAACTTAGAATATATTAAAATTTAAATAATGCAGTGTTTTTAATATCTTTTGGGCAACAGGCTTTCCGGCCTGTTCCACAAGAAAAAATGCCTGTCTTACCATAAAAGATTTAATTACACTACAAAAAGCTGCAACAGGCAAGATGCCTGTTCTACAAGAAAAAGTATCTCTTTTACCATAAAAAAGGTTAATTATACTACAAAAAATGCCGATTTACCAGAATAATCTTTGTTGTGGAACAGGCCGGAAAGCCTGTTCATGATATTAGTCCAATAAGTACATTAAAAATAAATCAATAATAAATATGGATTTTCCGATCGCCCGACAACTATTTTATCGAGAAATAAATCAGCCGGATGGCTCGATCGACCTGGCGAAAGCTGCCCTTTACATGGCTTTGGAAGAATACCCAAATTTAGAGCCAGAGGAGTATCTCAACGCTCTCGACACGATCGCCGATGAAGTGCGCGATCGCCGGCCGGCACAGAATTATCCGCTGCGGATTATTCAAACTATTAACGGCTATTTATACGGGGAGTTGCAGTTTGCGGGCAATGATGCTGATTATTACGACCCCCGCAATAGCTTTTTGAATGAAGTGATCGATCGGCGTACTGGCATTCCCATCTCTTTATCTTTGGTTTATTTGGAGGTTGCTAAGCGCATTGATTTTCCGATGGTGGGAATTGGGATGCCAGGACATTTTTTAATTAGACCGGATTTTGAAGATGCTGGTATTTTTGTTGATGCGTTTAACGGCGGCGAGATATTATTTCCTGAAGATTGTCAAGCCAGACTTTCTCAAATTTACGGTCAACCTATGGAGTTGCAACCGGCTTTTCTCGCCCCGGTAAGTCGCCGACATTTGTTAGGGCGAATGCTGGGAAATCTGAAGGCGATTTACTTGCAACAGGGAGATGCTTTGAGGGTACTCTTGGCGATAGAACGGATTTTGCTGCTGTTTCCCGAGGCGCTGGGGGAACGGCGCGATCGCGGAATTCTCTATTATCAACTGGGACGCTTGGTGGAAGCGCGCCACGATTTGGAACTATACCTGAGAAATGCTCCTAATGCTCCTGATGCTGCTAGAATTCGCCAATTGGTCGAGCGGCTCGATCGGGATCTGTGAACTTAAATTTGGTATATGTCGCACAGCACACTATAAGACATAAAAGTGAGACTCAATAAACTGCTGACCGACGACCAAATTTCGCTTTTATAATTTTTGCAAAGGTATCTAAAATTGTCAAACAGCTAATTATAACATATTAATTCTCAATTAATACCTATCTTTTGATAGGTTAAATTTGCTTGACATGACTGTAAAATCATAGGTCATTTACCGAACTTCCGAGTCCACTTTCCCGACTGATACCCGCACTGATACCCGCACTGATACCCGCACTGATACCTGCACTGATACCCGCACAGACGAGCGATCGAAAAAGTATTTTGATGTAAAGAGGCACAAACTCATGAACTTTAAGTTTCAACAAGGTTATCTCAACGGAATGCAACCGCTGTCAGCTAATTTAACCAAAAGAATGTCAAAGTCTTTATCATTTGGTTTGGCGCTTTTGTTGGGAACAAGTGCAGTATTCCTAAGCAGCGGCAAAGCCTTGGCATTAGATAATGTTACCGTAAAATACGGTGCTGTTGACGTAACATTACCGATGAGCGACTTACAAAGCTTTGCACAAACCGGCAAAGCATCATCTCAACTGCAAAGCGTTCTGAGTCTTGCGAAACAAACTCCCGAGTCGGTGCGCGAAATATTAACGCGAGAAGTGCCTTTAGATTCCCAATTAGTAGCGCGGCTGGCAAATACTTATTTTGGGGACATTGTGTTTAAACAATTGGGCGAGGTTGCTTATACGCCGGCCACTCGTCTTCAAAGCGCCCCCGCACTGCGCGATGCTTTAGTCGCAGCTTCCAAAGATGGCAAAATATCGCTGATTGAAGTGATGCAAAATTACAGCCCTGCTGTCTTAGAAGTTGACGGCAATCAAGCTATGGCTATCTACGAGCGAGTGATTAAAGACGTGCAAGATTTGCAAGCTTTGTATCAGAATTCCCCGGCTTTGCAAAATACCGCCGGCCAAGCGGTGAACTCGGCCAGACAAATGATTTGTCAGCCCAGTCCATCAGGAAGTGCGAAATAAATAACTGAAGTTGGAGGGAATTGGGAATTGGGAATTGGGAATTGGGAATTGGTGCTTTTTTTCCTATTAGCTCTAGCTTTCAGCTATTACCAATTACTCATGACCAATTACCAATTATTAGGCTACGCGAGGGTAAAAGTTTCCCAGGGAGCATCTCATATTTGCAAAAACACTTCTTTCTTCTTCCTTCTGACTCTTTTCTCCTGGCTCCTGACTCCTGACTCCTAATTCCAATTTCGAGCTTTGCTGCTTTCATTGAGATGCTCCCGTTTCCCATTACCCATTATCCATTACCCCTTACCCATTCTTTGAGATAGTTGCTCGGCTACCCGCTTGAGTCGGCGGAGTTGGTCTTTCATATCTTTTTCCGTCCAAGGGGCGGCAAAGCGATTGAAACCAAATCTAATTAAACGATTGGGAATTTGAAATTCAAAGCGGTTAATCAAGAGAGTTCCTTGGATTTGCGGCTGGCATTCCCAACGATCGCATCCTTTGAAAAATCCGTCAAACCCCCAAACAATTAAACCTGGTTGTCGCTCCAACACAACACTCTCTAAAGAGGGTTGCAAAACGGGAATTTTTATGATAAATAAGCTGCGACTTCCTACAGCAGTATCCCATTCGCCCTGGGGATCGCAGCGTAGCAGGGGATTGAGCCACTTGTGCATTAAAGTACGATCGACTATACAGCGCTCCACCAGAGTAGCAGCCGCCTGAATTTCAATGGATTGCTCGAAAACTTGACGAATTGACATGAGAACCTGCAACAACGAGGGTATTACAAAACTTTGCTTACTTTAATAGTCCTTTATTTACTTGTAACGTCAATTTTTCCAGAAATTAAAAGATTGACACACTCATAAATACAGTGTATCATCTTCAAATAAAGTATATATACTGATTATGGAGTTAGTCGAAAGGCACATCATTAAACCAAATCATAGGTTTTATCGAGAAGCCGATCGACTGTCTTGGCTGTGCAAAAATCTTTACAAGAGCGCTAACTACATCTACCGTCAAAACTTTTTCGCCAGCCAACAAACAAATGCTCAGGCTGTCGATCGCACCCTCAAAACAAGTCCTGATTACAAAGCACTGCCCGCAAAGGTAGCACAAAGCACGATCGGCTTAGTCCTCAAAGCATCGACTAGCTACTATCTGGCGGTGCGAAACTATCAGGAAGACCCAACTAAATTTAAAGTCGCCCCGAAAATCCCTCATTACAAAGGTTCAAAAGAGCGAAAAAGAGGGGACGGGCGCTATGTAGTTGTATTTAATTGTCAAGCAGTCAGCAAAAAAGCCTTAAAAAAAGGATATGCTCGTCCATCGGGGACTAATATTTGGTTGCCATCAAAAGTCACCTCGATTCTGGAAATCCGGATTGTTCCCAAAGTAGGTTGTTATGTTGTCGAGGTACTCTATGAAAAGTTAGAACAGCTTTTACAAGTTAATCAGACAGTAGCTGCCATAGATTTAGGATTAAACAATCTGGCAACATTAACCTACAATGTTCCTGGGTTAGTACCGACAATCTTGGAGGGACGGGCTGTTAAGTCAACAAACCAATACTGCAATCAAGTTTCATCGGCATTGAAATCATTGCTGCCAGCAGCGCAAAAAAACAGTAAAAAACTTGCCCCATTGTGGCACAAGCCTCACTGTAAAGTGGATTACTACCTCCACACGACGAGTTCCGCAATTATTAAAGAACTCGTTAATCATCAAAGGGGCTTGCTAGCGATAGGCTGGAACCATGATTTTCAAGATGGGATTAATACTGGTAAGGTTAATAATCAAAATTTTGCCTGTATTCCCCATCGCCGAGTCGTGCAAATGTTGCAGTACAAAGGACAACTTGCGGGAATTAAAGTTGTGTTAGTTGAGGAGAGTTACACATCCAAATGTTCAGCTTGGGATTGGGAACCAATTCAACAACATTCCGACTACATTGGCAGTAGGGTAAAAAGAGGATTGTTCAGAACCCAAACTGGACGCTTCATAAATGCCGATGTCAACGGTTATTTGAATATTGGCCCAAAAGCCGTCGGAGATGAGTTGATCCCAAATTCGCTAGAGGGTTTTGTAGTTAACCCAGTACATTAAAAGTGTACAAACATTAAATTTAGGCGATGTCTAGATTTTTTGGAACTATTATTAAAGTTTCGTCTTCTCCTTGTCAAATGTGACGTTAACCTGAGAAAAAAATGAATGAAACTTGGCAAGAAATAACTAGACCCATATCGGGCTCAATAGCGGGTTTGTCCGATCGCCTTTTGGCACAGGCCCAGCCCGCAAATCCGCTGGCACAGGCCGAACGCGGAATTAACAATCTCTTTCAGGGCTCAAACATTGAAAATCTCCTCTGGGCCGTCGGTATCCTGCTAGTTGGCTTGATAGTATCAGCCGTCGTCTCATCTATAGTCGGGGGATTGCTCAAGAAGACGACGATCGACAATCGGCTGGCTGCTTGGATTACCGGCCGCCCGGAAGGAGCTGAAACCCCGCAAGTGGAAAAATGGATTTCCACAGCGGTGTTCTGGATCATTTTTATCTTTTTCCTAATTGCCTTTTTCGATCGCCTGAATCTAACGGCTGTCTCGCAACCGCTCAATACTTTTCTCAATCAAATTACCGGTTTCTTGCCGAAGTTAGCCGGCGCGCTAATTTGGTTGGGGATTGCTTGGGTGTTGGCGACAGTCGCCAAAATGGCCGTATCGCGCGTGATGCGGACTTTTAGCGTAGACGAGCGCTTGAATCAGGAGGTGGGCGCAGCGCCCACTGAGCGCCCTTTGCTGCTGAGCGATACTGTGGCGAATGCGCTGTACTGGTTCATTTTTCTGCTGTTTTTGCCACTGATTCTCGACTCACTGGAAATGCAGCAGGCTCTGCTGCCGGTTAATAATTTACTCAACCAAATTCTGGCGGCAATTCCGAAAATTCTGGAAGCTGTGCTGATTGGGTTTGTGGGCTGGCTACTGGCTATGGTGGTGCGGCGGATTGTCACGAATCTGTTGGCTGCTGCTGGGGCGGACGGTTTGGGCGCTCGGTTTGGAATTTCGCGGACTTCTGGCGGACAATCGCTGTCGTGGATTGCCGGGACGATCGTCTATGTTTTGATTTTGATTCCAACGGCGATCGCAGCTCTCAACGCTTTGGAAATTCAAGCGATTTCGCAGCCTGCAGTCGCGATGCTCAACGACATTTTGGGCGCGGTTCCCAAAATCTTCACGGCAGCACTGATTCTGGCGCTTGCTTACCTTTTGGGGCGCTGGGTAGGCGATTTGGTTACTAATATCCTGACCGGAATTGGCTTTAACAATGTCTTTTCTTGGTTGGGGGTGCAGCCACCGAAACAGTCGCTGAGGCTACCGCCAAGTTCGATCGATCCGGAGGCAACGATTCTTCAGGAACCGGAACTTCCGGCTCGCACGCCTTCTGAGTTGGTCGGCATTGTGGTGCAGGTGGGCATCATGCTGTTTGCAGTGGTGGCGGCTACCGACGTGCTGCAAATTCCAGCGCTGACGGCGATTGTTAGCGGTATTGTCCTCGTTGCAGGTAGGGTGCTGGCCGGTTTGGTGGTATTTGCGATCGGCTTGTATTTGGCGAATCTGGCGTTTAGTTTGATTGCCAGTTCTGGAACTCGTCAAGCGCGGCTTTTGGGCCAAACGGCTCGGATTGCGATTATTGCCTTTGTTTCGGCCTTGGCGCTGCAACAGATGGGCATTGGCAGCGATATTGTGAATTTGGCTTTCGGGCTGCTGCTTGGGGCGATCGCAGTTGGTATTGCTCTAGCTTTTGGTTTGGGCGGGCGCGAGATTGCGGCCGACCAAATTCGCGAATTGTTAGCGTCGTTTAAACAAGATAAGACGCCACGTTTGTAATTCTATAAAATGGCGTTTGTCAAGTACAAACGCCATTTTTTTTATGATTAATTTCATTGTGAGGGTCGCGAAGCGATCGCAAAGCCTTGGAATTTGAGGATACAGCTATAGACTGTTCGGAAGCAGAGATTGATTCTTGTTTCGGGGCCGATGCCTCTAATGGGGGCTTGCTGAATAAGCGATCGCAACTCAATAACAAGAGCGATCGATATATTCAACCAACCTTAAATATGAGGGAGCATCTCATCTTTGTAAAAACACTTCTTCTGGCTCCTTCCTTCTTCCTTCTGACTCTTTTCTCCTGGCTCCTGACTCCTGAGTCCTAACTCCAATTTCTAGCTGGGCTGCAAAAGTGAGATGCTCCCAAATATGAGTTTTTCCTGCTTCAATTTTAGTAAAACATAACTGTAGATTATGTTCTACCAAAAAACAGGCATTGTTTTCCCCGAACGGCATAAAAACAAACAAAAAACCCGGCGCCACCCGGTAGAAAGTTTCATTACTAAAAAAGTAATCGCAATGGCTGGAGAGCGAGGTATTTTCAAGTTTTGCCCTGACCAAATTCCGATCGAATCTTCGTTTACGCAAGCCCCAAATTTGCCCTCAATTGCATTTCTAATCCTCTCATCAGATGCGGCTTGCTTCTTTTTTTCTTTACTCACCTTAAAGATTTTGCAGGGGCTCCCATTTCGATCGGGGAAGTTTTCAGCATATTCTGCTTCAAACTCTTACTGTATGCAGGGTTGATCGCTAAACCCTATTGATTGTACTGGGTCGTAGCCAAACATTCGGTAATAGAACCCCTGCTGGGTAAGGAGTTCGGCGTGAGTACCAGATTCAACAATCTCGCCCGACTGCATCACAAAAATCCGATCGCAGTCTACCGCAGTTGTGAGTCGGTGCGTGACCAAGATGATGGTTCTCTTGCGGCGCAGACGTTGCAGAGTCTCTATTACCCACTGCTCGTGCTTCAAGTCCAGCGCATTCGTGGGTTCATCGAGGATGAGTATGGGAGCCTTAGTGACGATCGCCCGCGCGATAGCTAGCCGCTGTCGCTGTCCCCCCGATAGGTTTTGACCGCCCTCAGCGATCGAGGTATCATACTGCTCCGGCAAGGTTTCGATGAACTCGGCTGCCCCAGATTCAACCGCCGCCTCCCGGATATCGGAGAGCCTCGCATCCGGGCGACCGTAGGCGATATTTTCGGCGATCGTTCCGGGGAAAAGCGGGCTGCCTTGCGAGACGAGCGCCATGTGTTTGCGGACATCGGCAATCTTAAGGGTGCGGAGGTCAAAGCCGTCGAGAAGGACGCTGCCCGATGTTGGGTCGTAGAAGCGCGGCAAAAGATTGAGCAGCGTGCTCTTTCCCGTCCCGCTAGGGCCCAAAAACGCCACCATCTGACCGGGCTCGATACTAGCGCTGATGTTCCGTAAAACGGGTTGCCCGGAGTTGTACTCAAAGCTCACATCGGCAAATGCTAGCGTGCGGGGATAGACGGGAAGCGATTGCGCGTCAGGCGCGTCTTGTATGGCGGGCGGCTCGTCAATGACCGTAAAGACGCGATCGCATGAAGCTACAAATGTCTGGATCTTGGTCGTGAACCCCAACACCCAACCTATCGGGTCCCAGAACTGCCCCAGGTACGCCATGAATACGAGCAGATCGCCGATGGTCACGCCGCCGGACACCGGACGTAAGAACTGGTCGCGATAAACTAGGTATCCGCCGTAGCCTAAGATTACCCCGCTTCCCAGGGCAAAGACTACCTGAACCGCTAGCGGATAGAGGTTTTCTTGCCAATTGAGCCGCATGGAAGCCTTGACGCTGCGTTCGACCGCCTGCCCGAAGCGCCGCGACTCCGTTGCTTCTCGACCGAAGGACTGGATTAGCCCGATCGACTCTATAGCTTGCTGCATGGTTGAGGTCATCACCGCATCGGTCTGCTTCGACTCCAATGCTCGACTCCTAATTCTTCCCTCGAAGTACCAATTCGCCAGTATTAGAAGCGGAGTGAACGAAAGTGCAAACACGGTAAGAAGGACGTGGCGCGACAGCATGATCCAGATCATCGCCGTCAGCGTCACCGATGCGGCAGTGGAACCAATGAGCGTATCGATTACCCCCCAAGGGCCGAGACTGTCGTAGCTCAACCGATAGATTGCGTCACCCTGGGATCTG
Source organism: Microcoleus sp. D3_18a_C4 (assembly GCF_036702415.1). Taxonomy (NCBI): domain Bacteria; kingdom Bacillati; phylum Cyanobacteriota; class Cyanophyceae; order Oscillatoriales; family Microcoleaceae; genus Microcoleus; species Microcoleus sp. D3_18a_C4. The sequence goes on from NZ_JAUBTI010000084.1 coordinate 18,048, forward strand.
GAGCCGTGCCAACCGAGACTCAGCGCTTGTAGTTTGTCGTAGAGTTCGGTACGAACGCGCAAGGTTCCGTTGTACTGGATGCGGTAGTTCAACATCCTACGGAGCATGAAGACGGTATCACTCAGGATTCTGATAATCATCGCTACGAACGCCATTCCGAAAATTCGGTTCAGCGTGCCTTCACCGAACGGGGCAAGAAACAGCGTATGAATCCAGTTGGATTTCGGAGTTGGTGACAAAACCGTATCGACTAGAATCGCGATCGGCCAGGCGTTGAGAAGGTTGAAAAGCACCGATGCTCCAATTAAAAGCAAGAGCGTGACGATGAGCCATAAGTCTTGGCGGAAGTAGGAAATAGAGCGCAGGACGATCCGCACCAACCAATGTTGGTTAATTAACGGCATCACCAATTTTGGTGAGTTCTTCTGGCTCTTCAAACGTGCTTTGAATTGAAAATTCATGGATGTGCTGGATGCCTCTAAGTAAGACAATGCACCAATTAGGAAGTTTCACCTCAGTCAGAGAAGCCAGAAATTAACTTTGGGTTTTCACCCCTGTTGTCAAGCAGGGCAGATGGAATGTGAGATTATTCGACTGGTGCAAGATGTAAGGTAGAGTTTCGTTGTTTAAGGGTAGCTAAATAGAAAGCGAGCTCGCGTATGCTTCCTGGTGTGATGCGTAAGCGTTGCTTTCCCGAAAGCAGTCACAAAGTTGAAATAGTCTCAACTTTTAGTGCGGAACTTTCCCCAAGTGGTCGATCGCATCCAAGCAAAAACCCCATCAGTCGGGCAATACGGCATTAGCCATCGCCCAATAGATGACTACAATATTAGGAAAAACCTTCAGTAAATCCAAAGTTCTCTACGTTGCAAAGGAGCCGGCATCGTCAGTTGGTCGAAACTAACTGAAACCCGACGCAATTTAGGCTAGACTCGATTTTTAGCGATTGTCGATAAATTTGTTAGTGAACTACCTACACCAACCGCTACGCAGTATGGTGTGGGCTTCCAACTTCAACCGGAACAGCCGATAACACGGAAGATTCCTTCCAGCCTTTGGTCTTACATCCCGTCCATTGGCAGTAGCGCTAGTTCCTAACGCTAATACTCGCAAGCCTTCATCTCGAATGTTGATAGCCGCATTCACATCTCTGTCATGCTTTGTATTGCAACTGGAACAAGTCCAGCTACGCACTTCGAGAGACAGGCTACCCACTTGATTAAGGCAAACGTGACAAGTCTTACTCGATGAAAAAAAACGCCCAATTTCTAGGTAGGTTTTGCCGTCTCTTTCCGCCTTGTATTTCAGTTGTCTGGTGAACTCTGACCAACCGCAATCACTGATTGCTTTGGCTAAACAGTGATTCTTCACCATATTCTTGACTGCCAGATTCTCAACAACGATGACTTGGTTTTCGTTCACCAGTTTGCGAGAAAGTTTGTGCTGGAAGTCTTTACGAGAATTTGCAATTCTTTCATGCACCCGCGCTACGATGCGACGGGCTTTCTTTCGACGATTAGACCCCTTCTGCTTGCGAGATAGCTTCTGTTGCTTGCGCTTGAGGTTCTTAGCTCGTTTTTTCAAGGGCTTAGGGTTGTCAAACTTAGAGCCGTCAGACGTGATTGCAAAATGGGTAAGTCCGACATCGATACCAACCGCTTTTCCCTGTGAACTAATTTCAACATCAGGCAGTCCATCATCGAACAGCAGGGAAGCATAATACTTTCCCGCGTGATTCATGCTGACCGTGACGGTTTTAATTTTCCCTTCAAACTTGCGGTGAATCTTGGCAGAAACAACGCCTAGTTTACCGGGAAAGTTCAGATGACCATCATCCACAATCTGGACTTTTTGCGGGTACTGAATCGATTGTTTATCGTGCTTAGATTTGAATTTCGGAAATGATGCTCGTCCCTCAAAGAAGTTGATAAACGCTCTTGACAGGTTCAGGGAAACACTTTGCAGCACTTGACTGTAGGTTTCACCCAGCCATTCATATTCTTTCTTGAGTGCTGGTAAACGGCTGTTCATCCCAATCTGAGATAAGCCTTTACCCGTCTCTTTGTAGAGTTCGTTCGTTGCGTTCAGCGAATTATTCCAGTACCATCTTGCACAACCAAATGCTTGTAATAGCACTTGCTTCTGTTCGACGGTTGGATAAATTCTGACCTTGACAACGTTTTTCATGCTGTTATTTTAGCACAAATTCTATTTGTTGTAATTCCGTGTTGATATCTAAGAGATTGGATATTTCTTGCCTGTCCTGCTTGTTCTCTCTTTGGGGCGTCCCGACCACAAACTCTTCCCGGCAAAAAATATCCTTGGCTTTCATCCCGCCGCTAAGATGAGTACATCTATAGCGGGGGACTTCCCGCCGAGTCAGTTAACGTCCGAAAACTTTAAACTGGAAAACTCTCAGAAGTACATTTTGTTGAAGCTTTCCGTTTTGCGGGAGTGGATGCCTTAACCGGAACAACCACCGACCCCGAATTAGAAGCATTCAACCGCTCCTCATCCTCGAACAACGACGGACGGTAATCGTTGACACATATGCCCTTCTACGTAATAAGCTAACACACATAAAAACCGGTGTGCAAGCACCATTCGTTGTATCGCTCGCAACAACACCCACAGCATCACTAAGAGCGAAAATATCACCCACACCACCACCAGTGGAAGCTGCATTGCCCACGGCAACACCACCTCAGCCGGAAGCATCGGCACCCGAAACAGTTCCCATTCAATCAGAGGAGCCTAGCCTGATGAGCAAACTCCAAGCACCAGATAAAGAAGCGACGGTCAGGTTTACCGTGGATATGTCCGAAACTCTGCACCGTAAACTGTCGATGTTGACAGCAAAGACAAGGCGCAAGAAAGTGGATCAGAGTGCGGATGTTGTTAGAAGATGGGTTAAAAGAAGAGGCTTAGGGGTAAGGATTCTCTTGATATTATGCGATCGCTGTATTTGGAGGGTGGCGATCGCTTTTTCATGCTAGCGGGACTTATACCAACAAGTTTTAATCCTAACAAACCTTCAATTGGCTTTATATGCAGCTTGGACTGCTATATTTTGTTACAGCTAATCCACAAATCTATACGTAGCTGTAGGAAGTCGGCATCATAATTATTCAGAGATGTCAACTAAAATATTGTGAGTAACCATTTCGAGCGCCTCAAGATTAATGTTCAAAAATTACTTGTGACGGCAAAGTGGCTTGAAAACTTCTATATTTACTGAGCCTTTTGGCATATCGCAGATTTATCGCACTTTATGTCTGAGTATGTCAGATATTGTCACCCCTTATTGGGAATGACAATATGCTGCGAAATCTCCCAAAAATAATGGAATCCTTAGTGTATAAGGATTCCATCTATCGGAGCGGCGGGATTTGAACCCACGACCCCTACTACCCCAAAGTAGTGCGCTACCAAGCTGCGCTACGCCCCGACAGCTTTAACAGCTTAGCATAGAATTCCCAAAAAAGTCAAAAAACTTTTAAAACTTTTGCAGCCTGCACCAAACTCGGAACCGCAGCCGCCGGCCAACAACCCTCGCACCTCCTGCCAGCATTCAGGATCAACTGCACGCTGTAAGCTTCGGGATAGCCTTCCACCTGCACCCACAGCAAGTCGCTTTCGGCTTCAATGGCGATTTTTTCCTCGTCCATTAACTCAGAGGCCATTTGACTCATTGTGCCTGCTAATTGCCCCAACAATCGGCAAAAATCGTTCAACTCAGCCTCCGTGAGTTCGATCGCCCAACCGTCGCCAGCCACCAAACCCTGAAACTCCTGGGCCTCCGGGTTCCATCCCAAACGCCACCCAACACCCGTTTTAATTACACGTTCCACCATTGAGGGATTTTAGATTTTAGATTTTGGATTTTAGATTAGTAGGACTTACCCATAAATACGAAATCAAACGGGTTTTTTACCTGTGTTAAAGGCTCAAAAGCAATATTTCCGTAAAAAACCCGGTTTCTGCATTCCTGAGTATTACGGTGCCAGCAACTTCGCATCTCCTGGCTGCGGCTGCGGTATCTCCGGCGAATTCGATCGCCCTTGTGGTTTTTCCCCCGCCGCCGGTGTGCGCCCACCCCCGGAATTCTCCGTAAAAACATCAACCAAAGCTTGAACCAAAGCATCCCGCTGTGCTCTATTTAAACTTTGAATAGCAGCGCGATCCTGTTCCATTGGATTTGAGCGCAAAACGTCTTTTCCCGGATAAACGCTTTCCACCAAATAATCGGGAGTCGCCCCCAAATAGTCAGCTAAACTCAACTTCCAATCAAAGCGGTAATTGGGCGGCCGTCCTTTGACAAATACGTGATATCGAATCAACCGCCCGACTAAAGTATTGGTAGGATCGACTTTTCCAGTTTCCTTGGAAATGTAGTTATTTTCGATCGGGAAATCCGGCAATTTTTCGTACACCAATTTCCACGCATCTTGCACCCTCACTTGCGGTGGGGCAGATTGTTGGGCCACCCGCTGCACAGACGCCGACTCAGAACTCCGCAGCAGCGAAGGTTCCAAAGCCGACATACTCAGTTCCCCCGATTCCAATACCCAACTCAAAAGCGTGAAAATCGCCACACTCAAAGTAACAAACAGAAAACTTAAGCCCTGCTTTAATCTATTCACGGTTTTGACAAGAATTTCAAAAATAGAATAATTTCTTGACACTCCCCGGTCTAAAGACGCGGGGATTCTTAAGGACAAACTTTGGGGGATGAATCCCGCCAAAGTTTAATTCTTAAAGGGTTCGTCAGCAGCCCACTACCCACTCGCTTAATAATTAAGTCTGTGGCTACTTTTGATTTCCGAATGATGTTCCCTGCACCGTTAGTATCTGCATTGAGCAATAATCCAGTGCTAGAACGGTACAATCCTCTTTTGATTCTTTTACCCGATGGCTGCCAATTGTCGGGTTTTTCACCGACTTTCACTGGCAGAAAATCTCGGTCTAAAAAACTCGATTTTGATGTGTAAGATTCATCTTGATCTACAAATCGCCATCCCATTAAGTCGCATTCTTGCTGCAATCTTTCCTTGACTTTAGCGGTAGGAATTTGAACAAAACTCTGATTGGTCTTACCTCCCATATTAACTTCTTGCTTTTGTCCTTTATTCCAGCCAAAAACTATGACGTTAATTTGGTTATTTTTGCAATAATTTACGATAGTGCTGACTGCTTTATTAACCGCATCTCTCATTCTGCGGGCGCGAGTTTCCGATAACTGTTGCAGTCTTTTTGACGAAAAGCCTTGAGGTAATTTATGTCGGGCGTGTTCAGATTGAAGAAAAGCTTTTCGTTTGTTAAACCATTGATTCCAAGACTTCAACTTATGACCATCAATAATGAAAGGGTTGGCATTGCTAGAGACACAGGTTAACCAATTGTTGATGCCATGATCGATGCCCAAAACTCCTGTTACTTCGAGACTGCACAGGCGAGCCTGTTCAGTTAGACTTTCGTGGACATACTCAATCCAGACCTGACCGTTTCTAGGGATCAGCCTAAGTTCTTTGAGCTGGCAATCTTTTAACCTTTCTGGCAATGGAACCCAGAGAGCATCTGTCCCAAAGTGTCCTTTCCCTTTGGTTCCCAGAGGTAGCCTCACTCGATTGCCAACTATTTTTAAGGCTTGCCCTGGATAGGAGACTTGGTACATAGCGCCTTTTGCTCTATATTTAGGCAGCCTCGGTTTTTGATTAATCTCTCCTTTTTTGGCTAACCTTTCCAAGGCTCGAAAAGAGCTAAAAGATTCGGCAACAGATTTAAGGGATTGTTGAGCTACCTGAGAATAAAGTAAACCGTAATTCTCGTTGGTTTTAGTGATTTTGTACAAGTCAAGATATTTGACAGCACTTTTATCCTTAAAGTATCGTTGGCGACTTTCGTAAGTGCCAACATTAAACAGATTGTTCGACCATCTGAGTAGTTGCTCAACAATGGTTTTGTGGAGTCCCTTTAAATGCCAAATATCTTTTTGTACTGCATACATTTGATTTCACCTCCTTTGATTTATTTTACCGCATCTGGCAATCTTGATAGTAGGCAGGATAAATCCTGCAACGCCCTTTCATCCCTGGGCTAAAGCCACAGGGTTTTCAGGGTATTCTTTATAATTTTAGGATTTACGCTCATCAACCCGGTTTCTTAGAAAAATCAGAGGTTTCTTAACGAGGTAGCTAGGAATAAACCGGGTTTCTCGTCCCGCGCGCCCAAGTCTAGTTTGAAAAAGTTGTGAGTTTTGAGTTGACAAAAATTGCTGGCAATTCACCACTCAAAACCCAAAACTCCCGAAGTCTAGTACTTGTCTCCGATAATTTCCGGCTGAGTCAGTTCGTCCGACATCTCAAATATCGCCCGCATTACAGGTTTCATTTGATGGTCGTCCATATTGTCAAAATCTTCATAGCGACGGCGTTTGGCGCGGTTCGCCACCTGCACCGTAATCCGATAGCGGTTGGATGCACCGTTAATCAACTCTTCCGCGCGACGGGTTAGCTGAGTAGAATCGAAGGGTTGACGCTTATTAGCCATGAGACTACCTACTTTATGTAATGTTACATTCTAGTCTAGTATGTCAAGATTCATAATTTATTAACTGAGTATCATTGCTTATGCAGGTAGCAACAGCCTATTCCTTTGGTCACTTGCATCGGGGAAATTCTCATCCCCTCAAATTGGTTGCTTTCGGTGACAGCTTAATCTACGGTTTCGGCGACGGTGTAGGCGGGGGTTGGGTGGAAAGATTGCGGCGCCAGTGGATGTTACCGGAGAGTGCAGGACACGTTTTATACAATTTGGGCGTTCGGGGCGATCGGGCTTATCAAGTCTCCCAGCGGCTCGAAAACGAGTTTCGCCACCGTGGCGAGCTCAGAAACCGCGTCCCGGATGCGATTATTCTTTCCGTCGGCCTCAACGATGCGGCGAGAGTGCAGTCGCCTACCGGGCGCAGCTACACTGATTTTGAACATTTTAAAACAGTTTTGGATCATTTGTTAAACCTGTCCCAACAACTTTGTCCGGTGATATTTGTCGGGATGGTGCCGGTGGATGAAAGTAAAATGCCTTTTCAAGATTGTTTGTATTACAGTCATGCTGACCAATATCGGTATAAAGAGGCAACGAAATTAGCTTGTGAGTTGCGGGGAATTCCCTATTTAGATATTTTTGATAAATGGATAAATCGCGGCAGTGATTGGTGGCGATCGCGCTTGATTGCAGATGGGCTGCATCCCAATGCAGCGGGCTATCAATCTTTATTTGAAGATGTGACAAGTTGGGAGCCGCTAGCCTCTATTAGTCATTAGTTCAGTAGTCATTAGTCATTAGTCAGTAGTCAGCTAGGCTGTTGCGCCTTTAATGCAGCTTGTCTAAAAAACTGTGTAATTGATATTACTCTTTTTTTGCAAGCAGCTATGTGCGTATAGACTCTACTGTGAATGAGAACTTCAGCTTAGGGATTCCGCTTGCCTGTAATAAACTTGCGATCGTGTCTACACTTTCATCGTATGACATATTATCTTTAGAACCAAATGGAATATCTGCTTTCCATTTCCCATTTAAGGTGACAGTGAGTATAGCAGGTGCTATAAATCTTCTAGGCGATACATACGCCTTGCTTACATATCCTTCTTCTTCGTTCAGCTTTACTTTAGCAAAATCCGACAAGTAGGTTTCTAGCAGTAACCAAAACACTCTATCTACTGTGGCTACTAAATAAACCTCTTTGTAATGTTTATCCTGAGAGCTTTGACTCGTCGTTCCTTTGGCGCCATATATTATGTTGTTCATAGGAATAGTTCTATTCCCATTTTGAAAATTATTAATTTGGTTTCCTATAGGTTCTTTGAGATTACAAAAGAATGGCTTGATCAAGATAGTCATTCTTTTATCTCCGAGGTTGTCTACGTAATTATCGTCCTTTGGTATGGAGCCTAGATACTTGTTAACCTGATAACGATTTAAGTCAATCCCACGTTCCGTTAACAATGCCACGAGATATTGCTTCTTATTAGCAATGTTAGCTAGCCTTACAGGAAGACCAGTATTAGTATCCCGGAGAGTTATTGTATCTCTTGGCAATAATTGCAGCTTATTTAAATCGAGATCTTCTTTAAAAAGTAATTTAACTAAATCTTCTTTGTAAGGGTGTATTCGTTCTATAGCCTTGCGACGAAGTTGATTGTATGGAGCATCTTGGTAAGCATCATTAGCTAAAAATATCCCTTCAAGTCTCAGCCAGCACTTATTTTTTAGAAGGGCTAAAGAAGCTTCATCAACGGCCCGAATGTCTACATTTGCCACTTGAGTCAAATCGTAGCCTTGAATGTATTCTAATGCTTCTTTGTCTATTTGATATACTTCTATAGCGAAGCCATTAACCAATAACCTTGTCACAGATAATTCATAAATTCTTTGACCTTTACAAGGAAATTCCCAGTTGTTTGAATAATTACTGCGCTTTCTAAAAAGATTTTTGAAAAAACGTACTGCTGATTTCCAGTCCTTTCCTAATTCACTAACATTTATGCAAATATGTATCACCTTCAGAGGCAAAACACCTTTTTTTACTCTCCAACGATCTTGCCAATTAATAGAATCTTCGATAAATTTAATATCTTCTTTTCGGGCGGATTCTACACCTAGTACGAAACTATAAGGGGCAAGGCTAAATAACGTTTGCCGTAACAATGTCTCTGTGGGAGCTAATTTCTTAGCCTTGACTTTAGTTCCATTCAACTGCGGGCTGTACTGCTCAATCCGCTGCTGTTCGATAATATCAAGTAGCGATTCAGGCAATAATTCGTAGTAGATAGTAAACTGTTTTTTTCGTTGCTTTTGTAGTTGATCTAGTCTGTGGTGACTATCACCTGTCCACCGGGTACGAAGATTCTTTGCTTTTCCGATGTACCAAATTATGGAGTTTTCATCTACAACGTAATATATTCCAGATTCTTCGGGCAGTAGTGTTCTGCTCTTTAAACTTATATGAGGTAATTGCAAGATCTGTTCGTCTGCACTCATATTTTTGTTTTCTAGTTGATGCGATGTGTCTCTAGAGCTAATATTCTCATGTGGGCGAGCTAATGTCAAGGGAACTCGCAGTTCTTCTCAAACCGCTTTGTCCGTAAATCCTGTTAATTGCAGAAACCAGGTAGATAAGGGAGATAAGCAACATAAGGATTTTAAGGGATTTAAGCTTTGGAAAATTCCCCAATCATCATAAAAATATTTATTTTAAAAGACCGTATCTTCCCCACACTAAAAGTAAAAGCATTCAATAATGATTACATAAGTGAGGTAAACAGCAAGTTCGGCAGTAATTAATCAGCCTATCAAAAGCTTACTTTTCCTCAATAAAAAGCTTGTGTAAATTGGAGAATCAAAAAATGTCTGTATTACATCGCATTAAATCCGGTACATCTGTTTTATTAACCTTGGGTACCGTTGCCGGAACCGCAGCGCCGATGCTAGCTCCCGCCCCATCTTTTGCTCAGACAGCTTTTTCGGATGTTAATAATAACTACTGGGCAAAAGACTTTATCCAAGATTTGTCAGAAAGAGGCATTATCAAAGGATTTCCCGATGGCAGTTTCCGCCCGGATGCACTGGTAACGCGGGCTGAATTCGCGGCAATGGTGCGTTCTGTGAAAAAGGCAAAAACCCGCGCTGCTGTAAGGTTTGCCGATGTTCCGTCTAATTTTTGGGCAAGCGGGGCGATCGCAGAAGCTTACGAAATGGGATGGATGTCTGGCTATCCCGGCAATGTTTTCAGGCCGACACAGCAGATTCCTCGCGTTCAAGTTGTAGTCGCTTTAAATAACGGAATGGGCTATGAGCCTACGTGCGATTTTCAAGATGTTCTCAGCTATTATAATGATGCGGGTGAGATTCAAAGTTATGCTGTCAAAAGCGTTGCTGCTGCTACTGAAAAACAGTTGGTTGTCAGCTATCCCAATCCTAAATCTCTCAAACCGAACAAGTCAGCAACGCGAGCTGAAGTAGCTGCTTTTATCTATCAAACATTAGTGAGTACCAATCAAGCAAGAGCAATTAATTCTCCTTACATTGCTAAGATTGATGTTAGCGAATCTGTTGCTGTGCAAATTCCCAGGGGGGTGACTATCCCCATCGAGTATGCAAAAGGCAAGATTTTGCTCGGCCCCAATGACAAGTCTCCAATTACGCTGACTGTAGCTTCGGATATCACGGGTAATAATGGCCAAGTGGTGATACCGGAAGGCTCGAAAATTAGCGGCGAATTGCGATCGACTGCATCGGGCGTTCAGTTTGTGGCTCAAGAATTAAGTATACTCAACGGCAGCAGAGTGCCTCTCAATGCCACTTCGCAACTGATTACTAGGAAAGAAACTGTTACCAAGGGCGTTAATGTTGGCAATCTGGTTAAAAATACGGCCTTGGGTGCAGCAGCAGCGGCGGCGATCGCAGGTGTTACGGGCGATCGGGCGATCGCGACTGAAGAGGTGCTGGGGGGCGCGGGAATCGGGACTTTGGTCGGGGTGTTTTTGGGTAGAGATAAAGTCGATTTGTATGCTGTTAATCCTGACACCGATTTAGATTTGCTTTTGAATTCCGATTTGGTAGTTGGTACTGCCAGCACAGACATTTGTAGCGCTCGATAGAGCCGATAATGGGAAATTTCCTCAAACCCCTCGCCTTGCTGGAGAGGGGCTTTAATTTGTGTATTTTACCTCGCTAGAGGTGCATCTAATCAAATAATTAGCCAGCGATTTTCTTTAAGTGTGAATTCCTACCGACATCCCAAACTTTCGCGGGTAGAAACTCCCGTCACGGGATTGACACCATCTGCTTTCTCGCACAGGAGAGTAACTTGATAAGCGTCGATAATCGCGTCAGTAAAATCAGCGCCGGAAATTGCAGCATCAAAAAACCGAGTTCGAGTCATAATTGCCTCGGAAAAATTAGCATTAGTCAAATTAGCACCGTCGAATGTAACTCTATCTGCCAAAGCACCGGAGAGGTTGGCACCTGACAAATTCGCATTCAGCAAAACTCCCTTAGTCAAAATCGCATTAGTTAAATCAGCACCTTGAAAATTTGTTCCCCGCATTTCAGCAGCGACAAATGTCCCGCCCGCTAAATCCGAGTTGGAAAAATCGCGATCGGACAAATTAATGTTTGTGTAATTAATATTTGTTTTCGGCAGGGCAAATGCCGGAGTAGCACTCAGCAGCACCCACCCCAAAGCCAACACTAAACTTAAAATCAGGCTCAGGAAAATTCGGAAAACACTTTTCATGATGATGGGAATGGGGAATTGGGCATAGTTGACTGTTGACTGTTGACTGTTGACTGTTAACTGTTAACTGTTGACTGTTAACTGTTAACTGTTGACCATTGGTGACAAGTTAAGGCTGTAAGTCTTTTGTCAAGAGGCTTTCGGAGAGTTCTTAAAAAAGAATTGGTCAGA
>NZ_JAUBTI010000085.1:0-29197 GCF_036702415.1 Microcoleus sp. D3_18a_C4
GGTGCGGGTGTCGGTGCGGGTGTCGGTGCGGGTGTCGGTGCGGGTGTCGGTGCGGGTGTCGGTGCGGGTGTCGGTGCGGGTGTCGGTGCTGGTGTCGGTGCTGGTGTCGGTGCTGGTGTCGGTGCGGGTGTCGGTGCTGGTGTCGGTGCTGGCGATACTGAAGAAGCCGTAATGTTAATTTGCGTCGGCTGTACTATCTGAGGGGTGGGGCTGAAATAACTTCCCTGTGTAATAACATTTTCCTTCTTTGGACCTCCAGTGGCAATGCTGCCAGCAGTACCGTTGAGTTTGTTATAGTCTGCCCCGACGCTGAAAGGAGTGTTCGAGGCTTCGCCACCGTGGCGAAGGGTGATATCTCCACCATTAGCGCTACCAGTAGTGGATGCGGAAATGCTGCAAGGTTGGGACAAGCAGTTGTTATCGTTGGTGAAAGTGCCTGTAGCTCGGAAATTACCGCCGGCTGTAATGTCAATCTCTCCTCCGCCTGTTCGGCCTTCGGTGTTGATATGGGTTACTTCTATGTCGTTGCGCGCGTTGAGGGTGACTTCGCCGCCTTGTTTTTCTTCGGAGTTGGCGTCTATGAATCCTGTTTGAATGCTGCTTGAGGGTGCTGCAATACTAACGTCTCCGGCGTTGCTGGTTTTGTCGCTCGATTTTGCGTTGATATTGCCTGTTTCTACTTTTCCTGTACGGCTGGTGACGGTGATGTTGCCGCCTGCAGTGGTTTCGGAGTGGGAGTCGAGATCGACAGTGCGAATGTCGCCACTAGCTTCTAGGGCGATCGGGCCGCCTTGGGAACTTGTCAGGTTTCCGCTGACTGCAATGGTGTTGGCTGCTTGAATTTCGATCGCCCGAGCGTTTGCATCTTTTAGTGCAACGTCCCCCGCAGCTACTGCTCGGTTAGACGCCGTGAGTACCACTTCACCGCTGGCATTGACACTGAGGCCTGTAGCGTTTGTTTTACCGATGCCTGTGAGCAGTTCGGGCAAGGTTGCGATCGAGAATGTCGAAGCTGTGCTGGATCTTTCTGTGGTGCTCGTCGCTGAGGGCGGCTCGATTTCCAAACTCAGCAAATTGCCTCGCTGGCGGATCTGCACTAAATTTGTCCCCAAAACTGATGCTACGGTAATTTGACCGCCTGGGGCCGAAACGCTGCCGGTGCTGACAACGGTGCCGCCGAGCAAGGTTAAGTTCTGCCCTGACTTGACTGCTAAGTCTGCCGTGCTGATAATTGCCCCTGCTCGATCGGCCCCAAAAGCAAAGGAATTGGGCGCGCCTGTCAGAGATGTGTAAGTGCTAGTACCGACAGCGTTAAACGAGTTTGAACCAAATCCAATAGCGGTGGCGGTGGTTGCTGTGAAAGAAGCCGGCACGTTTAAGCTGGCATTGTTGCCAAATATGATGCCGGATGGATTCATCAGAAACAAGTTAGAATTGCCGCCGGTTACTTGAATTAAGCCGTTAATAATCGACGGGTTGCCGCCGCCTATGCCCGCTAAAATGTTGCGAATGTTGGGGTTTGATATAAAGTTGGCAATCTGATTTTCCGACAAGCCGAATTCTTTAAAGCTGTGGAAAAGATTTTGTCGATCGCTCGATAATTGTCCGCCTTCAATATCGAAGCGAGTTGGCTGCCCAGAAGTTCCGTTTTGGGCTGCGGGAGTGACGGTAGTGCCCGTTGCGTTCGCCGCTGGAACAATTGTTTGACCTTCTGCTTTGGCTTGCACAAAGTAAAGATTTATTAAGACTATTTGCAGAGCAAGTGTCAGTTTGCTTATTCTTGCTTTTGAGAGGATTTTAGACGTTTTTTGAATATTTTTGACGGTTTTCATAGTTTTTTAAGGGGTAAAATATATAAATCACAGAAATTAGGTAAAGAAACCAACTTTGTAGAAAAAACTTGGTTGACGGCTGTGTCGCTAAATATTTGCACATCTGTGCTGTGTCTGGTCAATTTCGTAGAAGATTGGAAATTTACCCCTCCTTTTCAGAGGTGGTATTTGTGAGCTATTCTGTCAGTCTTATTGCTAAGTAAGGTTTGCCTGGTAAATGTTCGCGTTCCCTTGTTAGGAAAGCGACACGCTTGGCTATAAACCTGTTTACTCGTTCGTTAATCGCCTTCGACAGTGCATAATGCTGGCGTTTACATCACGGTGTCATGACCAGATGAACGCAGTCAGTTAAGACGCTTGACTGCACGTTCCGATCTTGTACAGGTGCTGACTAGGAATGCCAATATCTGCATAGGTTTTTCGGAACGGTTGAAGACGCTATATTTATGAAGCAACCGGGTTTCTGACTGCAAGTGCATTCAGGAGTCAATGGGTAGAATTTGCCTTTGCCTTGGCAATTTTATCAGCGTATCTTTTCCACAATCTAAATATAACTCTAAATGCCTAGGCTCTGTATCTTCCGCATGACATATTAATAAAACATAACAAAAACGGCCTTTCTAGAGGCTCTCCGACGCCTAGAAACCCGTTTTTTTAACTATTATTGATAGTCTGAAGGAAGTATCGGGGTTAAAAAACTAGGTTTCTGCGTCCAAGACTGACCCGGAAACATCCCAAATTATTTTATACAAAACAAAAAATATTATACACAGGCGGACAATTAAAATTATGGAAAGAAGAAAGGAGCAGGAGTCAAGCGATTTTAGATTTGAGATTTGAGATTTTAGATTGAAGCATTGACCCCACGGATAAATTCGGGGGCTTGTATCCTGGATGCTTTCGGTCAGAAGACAGAATTCTGAATTCAGAATACCCCATGCCTGAAGTGAGGGTTAACGGTCACGGAAAGATTTTTTTTGCTCCACAATTAAAATTGGGGGCTTTAAACCTCGATTCTCCATCCTGTCGCACAGAATCCATTCGGGATTCTGGCTTCTGAATTCTGAATTCTTCTTCAGTAAGTCAAATTGTTAGGGTATTCAGAAACCCGGTTTATTTAAAAAACCGGGTTTTTGGGTTTTTTTGTGTGAGGTTTTGTGAAGGAAAACTACTTAAATCCGGCTCTATTTCCCTCTTATAGTCAAGTCCACTATTGCCGATTTCGAGGGGCTGGTTTGGGATTTTAATCGATCGCCCTGTTGGTGTTTAAGGGGATGTGCAGGCGGATTTGTGGCAGGATTTAAGAGTTAATTGGGTGAAGTTGGGACAGTGGGCGAGGGACTGGGTGAAGCAGGGCGCGGTGAAGCAGGGCGCGGTGAAGTAAGATTCCCTGAAGGATTTGCAGAAGGAGTGGATTGGGTGGATTTTTTGAGACCGACAAAAGCGTCATAACGGGTGGTACGATCGCCAATGACGGCCGCTGTAACGCCGATCGACCGCGTGGCGTCAATCCACATTTTTTGGCTGGGAGGAAACTCCGGCAAAGCTAGGTTTTTCGGGTTAAATGCCGTCTCGGTGTCGATGAAGAAATTGCCGTTGTGGGGTTGAAGTTGCGATCGGACTGTTTTCTGGAACAGTTCGCTGCTTAAAAGCGGACTTTTCGGTGCCGGAACGATCGCATCAACCACGGGAGCTCCTACTGTCATAAACGCTACATCGTTCATCCAGCCGCGAGTTACCGTAATCCCTCCAAACGGCGATGTCCATTTTGTCGCAGGTTTGCCGCCGACTTGAATTTCCTCAACTCTAAACCCTTTAGTTTTCATCGTTTCATCAAGCTGTTTCAGGGATTTGTTCGCTGCGCCCCGGTTGTTTGTTTCCACCATAAATACAAATCCGGCAGCAAATTTGTCTCTGGGATTCTGGGCGGGCGCTGGTATTAATGATAGAGAAAATTCTCCCGCCATCCAGTTCATCAAGTCTTTATCTAAATCCATGCCGATAGTGGATTTTAAACCTGTGCGTAAAACTTGGGGATTAATCGGGGAAATCGGGTTGGCCTCGGCCCCCAATACGTAGTCTTGCCACAAACGCTGCAAGTTGCCACCGGATACCATCATTATTGTATTGCTGGGCAGGCGGTTAACCATTTTTAGAGCATTGTTTTCTACTGCTATCCTTCTGGTAGAATCGGGTTTTAGCCAAGAGACAGATTTGAAGGCAATTCCTTCTACATCCAGCGTCGCTGTGGTGGCAAATCCCTGATTTTGTTGCAGTTTTTCCAGGCTTTCTGGCGAAATTTCGCGGGCTGAGTTGGCGGCGGCATAGGCGGCGGCAACGGGCATATTGACGTAGATTTGACCGAAGGCGCCCGGACTTTTTATTTTGTCTATGGCGTCTGCATAGCCAGGGGTTTTGGCTAGGGAAGGTTCGCCTCTGTAGGTGTCGATGATTCTGTCTGTAGCGCTAGGATCTGTGGTGACTGCTAGATACCTTGTGCCGAGTACCGCAACTGAGAAATTGCGATCGGGTACGCCTTGAGTTTCTGTGACTTGCACGCCTTTATAATTACGCTCAACTATTTTTCCTTGGCTGAGGGCTTTTGGTTTTGCTAATAATTCTTTGGCTTTGATCGGGTTGGCAATTGGCAGGATAATTGCCACTGACTGTTGAATTGGCGGAGATGGGGGCGTGTTGGGTGCCGGCGAGGGGGCTGGTATAGCTATTTTGTTGCGGAGAAAGGCTACCATTGCTGTGTTACCCACCCAGGGTTGAATGTCTTGCTGGTAGGCGTAGCCGTTGCTGGTGAGGAGGCGATCGCGCATTTCGCTTAAAAACCTCTCAAACGAAGCTTTTGACTCCGGCGTGCCAAATTCTCGCAGTTTATTCCACTGCGATTCATCGGTGGTGATGGATAGGGCCATCATCGTATCTTGCGGGACAACGGTTGCCCCCGCCGGCAAATCTTTGGCGGGCCCACGGGAAATGACGAGGTAGTAGGTGACAAAGCCTAAACCGATCAGAAGTGTGGCGGCTCCGATCGTAAACAGCAGGGAAGATTTATCTTTCTTAAACATTATTCGTAAGGTTCGGGTGCTCGCAACATGATAGATTATTTTCTTGGCTCATGTAACAGATACATTAGCAGATACATTTAACCGGGCCAATCTCGGAAACTCGAATTTACCCCTCCGAACACAACCTGAAAAACAGTTTTTTATTTAATCAGACAGTAGGTTAATATCGATTCCGCTTGCACCGCAATGATGGTTGACTGTTGACTGTTGACTGTGAGCCGAAAAACTGAAAATTGTGCTTATATTTGGTGGCAGATTGAAGGAGACTTTACCAGAACGATGCTACCGGATTTGATATATAGCAATCCTTGCAGGAGTCGTAAATTTTTTACCCCACCCCAACCCTCCCCGAACCCGCTCTCAGGGAGTAAGAAATTCACAAATGATGCGAGGATTGCTATAAGTCAGTGGAACGAAACCCAACACAAAAAATGTAGCAAGACTTTGGTAAAATAGTATTAACTGAATCAGTTTCTGGCCTTAAAGTCTTTAAAGATCGTTTGAAACGAGTACATCAGCCGGTGCACATCGTTTGTGGCTCTAGGAAAAATGTTGTGTTCCCATTTTTTGCGAGCGGTAGTTAGCAGTTTTGCTACGGGTTGGGAGTAACTGTTAGAAATGAAATAGCTGCCGCCTTCGTAGCGAATGTCTGACGCTAAGCCGATAAAAGCACCAGCCATTTCTAGTTTAAGTTCTGAGGTGCTGTGCTGAGAGTTTACTGCTAAAATTACCTGCGAGTGCCGGGGTTCGCGGTTGAGCAAGCGGCAGATATTTGCTTCTTTTTGGTACAAAATTAAAACGTTGCAGTTGTGCAGAACTCCGGCTCTACCTTGGACTTTTACTCCTAGGTGAACTTCCAGGGCTGGTTTGTCGGGAAATTCCACAACAGCATGAGTATAGGGATGTGCACTTCCGTGGATTTTTCCCGCCGTTTTTCTAAATGTTAAATATTTCGGTGTTTCGTCGTCTAAAACATTGTTGTAATAAATAGTACCGCCTTCATTAGCAACTGCTTTTAGCAGAATAGTGAAGAGGTAAGTGTCAAAAATTCTGGCTTGTTCTGCCGCTGTGTTAAAATCGGGATCGATCGAGCTTTTTAATTTGCTTTTTATTTCGGAATTGATGGCGTAGTTGCTCGGCCCGGAAGGCAGTTTTTCCAGCAAGTGCTTGAGGGCGATCGCCTGTTTGTGACGGGGGGCTGTGACGCTGGAGGTAAACTCAATTGTTTTGGCAGTTTCGCCACTTGAATTGGCAAAGGTAATTTTTGTGCCGAGGGGAGAGGTTTCTGATTCTACTTTCAAGAAATAAGCAATTTCGTCTTCCATTTCGGAAGTGTTCACAGTCGCTTGCTCGACAGCATTAATTAACAGCAAAAGTTGTTCTTTTGCGGTATAATCTTCTATCTTGAGCAGAGGTGTTTTTCTTTTGAGCGATCGCTCTTCAATTACTTTGCCTATCTCTACAGTATCGGCTACTTGTTGAACTACCCAACCCAAATTAAACTCATCCAGAATTGCCGCCAGTTCTTGATAGAGTTTGGCGTACTCGATCTCGTCCATAATTGTTTCTGCGCTGCACACTATTCTGATTATACAAGGTAGTTTGATTTTTTGGTCAATGGCCCGTCAGCAACTGCGAATATTGCCTGTAATGGCTGAGTATAGGAGTGTTTGACTCTCCGAGTGGGGAAAATCTTCCTCTTCCGTGAACCTCTTCCGTCACATCGGTTAAATCCTTTACAGCATCGGTTGCCGAACTTCCTGCTTCTGGAGAGAGACAATTGGGAGTAAGCTATTCTACGACATTTGTAGCGATCGAACTATGGCAA
Source organism: Microcoleus sp. D3_18a_C4 (assembly GCF_036702415.1). Lineage (NCBI taxonomy): Bacteria > Bacillati > Cyanobacteriota > Cyanophyceae > Oscillatoriales > Microcoleaceae > Microcoleus > Microcoleus sp. D3_18a_C4. Next base: position 6,738 of record NZ_JAUBTI010000085.1, read on the forward strand.
CTATCAACGACAACTACCTCAAACTCAAAGCTGGCTACCTGTTTCCCGAAATTGGGCGCAGGGTGAAAGCCTATGCAGAGGCGAATCCCCAAGCGCCCATCATCCGGCTGGGGATTGGCGACGTGACTGAACCGCTACCGGCTGCTTGTCGGGAGGCGATGGTGAAGGCGGTGGAAGACATGGGTTCGCGGGATACCTTTAAAGGATACGGCCCGGAACAAGGTTATGAGTGGCTGCGGGAGAAAATTGCCGAGCACGATTTTAAGTCGCGGGGATGCGATGTTGATGCTTCGGAAATCTTTATTTCTGATGGTTCTAAGTGCGATTGTGGCAATATTCTCGATATCTTTGGCAACAATAACACGATCGCAGTTACCGATCCAGTTTATCCGGTGTATGTAGACACTAACGTGATGGCTGGACACACGGGAGATGCCAACGAAAATGGCGAATACGGCGGCTTAGTTTACCTGCCAATTACAGCGGAAAACAATTTTACTGCCCAAATTCCCACTGACAAAAAAGTCGATTTAATTTACCTGTGTTTTCCGAACAATCCGACGGGGGCAACTGCAACTAAGGAACACTTGCAAGCTTGGGTAAATTATGCTAAAGCTAACGGTTCGATTATTTTCTTCGATGCGGCTTACGAAGCGTATATTACCGATCCGAGTTTACCGCATTCTATCTACGAAATTGAAGGGGCGCGGGATTGTGCGATCGAATTTCGTTCTTTTTCCAAAAATGCTGGTTTCACGGGTACTCGCTGTGCGCTAACAGTTGTACCGAAGACTCTGACTGGAAAAGCCGCAGATGGTTCCGATGTCGAAATTTGGAAGCTGTGGAACCGCCGCCAATCTACTAAGTTTAACGGTGTTTCTTACATCGTGCAGCGCGGTGCTGAGGCGGTTTATTCGGAGGCGGGCAAGGCACAAATTCAGGCATTAGTCAATTTTTACATGGAAAATGCTGCGATTATTCGCGAGAAATTGACAGCGGCGGGAATCGAGGTTTTTGGTGGCGAAAATGCGCCTTATGTGTGGGTGAAAACGCCTCACGGTTTGTCGAGTTGGGATTTCTTTCAGAAGTTGCTGGAAACTTGCAATGTGGTGGGAACTCCGGGTTCTGGTTTTGGTGCGGCGGGTGAGGGTTATTTCCGCATTTCGGCGTTTAATAGTCGGGAGAATGTGGAAGAAGCGATGAGACGGATTGTGGAGAAGTTTAAGATGTAAAAGGGCGAGAGATAAGTCTTTTTGGGGCCGGGTTCTTCGGCCCACCCCACAAGAAAATTGATCTCTTCTGGAACAGGCATCTTGCCTGTTCATGCAAATGCTGAAAAATGTGAGTTATAATCAGCTTACTGCCGAATTTTCAGGCAGCCACTCCACAAATTCCTCGAAGTTTACGAGCTTGGGTAAAGTTAGAGTTATAGGTTTTCAGAATTACTGATAATATAAATTATATCTCTATCCATCTGCGTTTATCTGCGTGCATCTGCGGTTACAAACTCCCAATCTGCCAGTAGTGCCAGATTCAGACAATTTAAAATACTGGATTTAATCGGGCGCTTTTCATCCCAAAATACGATCGCTGAATAAAAGTTAATCGCCGCCGGTGAATTCAAAAGCTCAAAAGTTTGACGCGCAACTCCCTCGTCGTCAAAGCCGAGAAAGTAAACAGTATCATCAAAAACCACAGGTTTATCAGCTATTTCACCGATCAACCTAAAATCCAGTTTTTTATAAAGCCCGCAAATCGCAATTTTCCAAATTTTGAAGGTATAATCGCCAACTCCAAAAATCGAAAATCGAGGGTTGTTTTGATAAATTTTGCTTTTTCGATTATCTAAATATTGCCCGCAATCCTCCAGATAGCGCCCGGTTTTAGGAGCTATTTTTTTGATATTTTCAGTTGACTCCCCGATAAATTTTTGAGTAATGAGCATATATCGATCGGTAGCATTAATTCGATTTTGAGCAACACCAGAGCCTTTGATTAGCGGAAACAGATAAGTGTCCTCAATATCGACAACTTCTCCGAATGTATTTACAAAATAATTGTCTATTTTGCGAAACTCCATCACGTTAGAACAGTCGTGCTTTACACCAGATCGCCATTTTGTCCCTGAATTCACAGCATATAAATTACTCAATTTACTGAAAGAATTTATATCCTTAACCAAGAGATTGTTGTGATATCCAATTCGGTGACAGTCTGAAGTTTCTAAACTGCTAAATACATCGCAGAAGTAGTTTCGCGAATGAGCATCAAATTTGCAGACTAACAAACAAGCATCAACATTGGCATCAAAATATTTTTTAGCATCTATTTTGTAAGTTGCACAGTCAGCGAGATTGAGTTTTTGAGAGTGGAGGTAATTCAATAACTTTCTAGCAGTCGAAGTCTTGCAAAGCATCGCTAGATCGGCATCGCGCTTTTGCAGCCATTGCACCGCCTGAATCAGCATCCATTCTGAGATATCGAAGTTACTCTTACCTGTGAGAGCATCTAAGCCACTGTGATTTTGAAAATTGTTTTTTTTAGGTAAATTTTCGCTCCCAATAGTTCCTTGTTGCGAGTTGGTCACCCACGGAAAGTTGCCGAGTACAAGCAGTCGAGTGCTACATCGATCGACTAATGATTTCCAATCAAAATCAAAGAAATCTCCGTGCCAAATATCGCATCTCTCATTCTGAAATAATTGCTTATTTAGTCTGACTTCTTTTAAGTAATTTTGATTTATTTCAACCCCGATAATTTTGGCGGCGGATGGAAACGAACGTGCAGCAGCTTGAATAAAATTACCGATACCGCACGTCGGCTCAATTATGATGCCAGGATTGACATTAAGTTCTACTAATTTTCGACATACCATCTCGGCTAATGCCGGCGGTGTCTGAAAATCGCCGTATTCTAGTTTGGTTTTGCGATTGTTAGAACTCATTGGTTAGATTTATAAACTGCGATAACACCTTCCTGTTGTCCGGCACGCTCAATGACCCTTCCATACTGAAGTCGCCATTGCAACGCATTAGAAATGGTCAAAAAACCTTGCAAGGGTGGGTTTCTCAGTATTTCGTCTGCAATGTTACCTGCTTCAATTTCGTCAACAGGTAGATTTTTGTCAAACATGAAAGCAAGCAAATCATCTTTATTGCCTTCGTTATCTAAAATATAGCGAATTCCACGGGTCATTTGAAAATCTGCTGTTCTTTCGGCACTAACGTAAATTGTATGCAAAATATTCAGCGTTGCAGTTCGGATGGTACTGTTGTCTGTCTTTTCGTAAACAAAGATAATCAGTGAATATCCCAGCCCAAAAATCTTTTGCCTTGCAGATTTGAAAGGACATGACGACTGCGGTTGCCTAACACTTGTTACCTTCACGTCAACCAATATCCCTGGGAAATCGATGCCGCTTGCTGAATTGCCATCTATAAATTCATATTGCTGCTTGAGATAGAGTCTGAACTTTTGCTCCAAATATGTTCCAACAGCCTTTCCGTCTGTGATTCCGTAAAGCAGAGGTTCCGGGTGTTGAGACTCGGCTGCTGAAAATATTGCCGCCTCAGAACAAAGAATTTCTACGGTCAGAGTTGTCATTTTGATGAACCACCACATTTTTAATTGGCTGAGAAGGTAAACAGTATCATTATTATTTGCCACTCTTAATATTCTATCGATCGCCCTCGCTGGGAAAACCAAATTGGTCTGGTAATTCAGCAGAGGTAATTTGCAGAATCTCTAGCAACTTCTTGTATTGAACAGGCGTTAGCTTCGGTACAGATCGCCCCGATTCCCAGTTGCTTACCGTCGCTTCCGTAACGCCAAGTGCTTCTGCTAGCTGCTTTTGAGTCATAAACCGCTGAACTCTCAGTCGCATTAGGGGCGATCGATCGGCTCTTTCTGAGGTTTCCATAGGCTATTTGTTAAGTTATATTAATTTATTTGAGTTTTGCCTAAAATGATTGATATCTACCCTAAATTGATTTAAATTTAATCTAATAGAGATTAGACAGCACCAGCTAAGCCACTTGTGCAGTAGGGGAATTGCTGTCTTTTTTTTAACTTGTTATTGTACGCGGTTTTACCGTTACAAAGCATCAAACTTATCCAAAATTATTGGTCAAAGCTATGTTGCAAGATTCATCATCGAACCAAACATCGCCCAATGTTTTAACGAACCAAACCTGTGAGGCCGATCGCGAAGCAGTCCGTCACGTCATCATCGGTTCGCCGCTGGGGGTACGGATCGCGAATTAAATAATTTACACAAGTTTGTGGGGAGTAGGGGTTGGGCCAGAAAGCCCGCCCTTTCTGGACGGGCGGGACGCCCATCCCACAAGAACCATCACGCATTGTAAGTTATTTAATTCTCATTCCTAGGCCGAACTATCCACCAACTGCACGCATTGCGCTACGAGGAAGCTGTTCGTTGGACTCATCCGTTAGCGCAGCCCTCGAAGAGGATCGCCATTCCCGACAATCGCATCATTATTACACCCGAACAGGGAGAAATCATGAGTCTGTTAGTCAAATTAATCCGGCTGCAATGAAGTCTAAATGTGCGATCGCTCTTTCTAGAATTGAGTCAAAAGTGCGATCGCGAATCTCTTCTCGTTGCCCGTGCTAAACTCAACAGATATATCCAAAAACTATTGTGGGGTAGGCATCCTGCCTGCCCTTGGCACAAACTTAACAACTAGCTCGCAATTCAGCTTATGATTGTTATCACCCCCGTCCTCAAACCTGTTAGCCAGATCGAGCTTTCTCCCGGTAGTGTCGTAACTATTCCCAATATAACTTGGCTGGAATTTGAGTCGATTTTGGAGGAATTAGGAGAAAAGCGCTCGGCACGAGTTGCTTACAGCAAACAAACTTTAGAAATTATGGTTCCTTTACCAGAACACGAAATTCCCAGAGATTTAATCTCTGATATTGTCAAAATTTTACTCAAGTCGGCGGGCCGAAGATACCAACCCTTCGGTTCTACTACTTTCAAACGGGAAGGTGCAGCAGGAGTGGAACCTGATGCTTGCTTTTATCTTCTAAATTATCAACGGATGATTGGCCGCCGCCGACTTTTACCGGACGATCCGCCGCCGGATTTAGCAATTGAGACGGATGTAACTTCTAAAACTACGATCGATGCCTATAAAATTATTGGAGTTCCCGAAGTATGGGTTTATGACAGCGGCAGACTTCGCATTTATTTGCTGCAAGATGGAGAGTATGTAGAATCCGATATGAGTCCGAATTTTCCAGAAATCGCGATCGCCCAGATGATTCCTGCTACAGTGGAACGTGCTTGGCAGGTGGGAAGTTGTCAAGCGCTAGAAGAATTTGAAAGTGCGATCCTCTCCGAGGGCTTCGCTAACGGCTAAACTCGTAGGAGACGTTACGCACTTCGCACTTTGCATCCAAAAAATCACACACTTACTGCAAAATTGTCAACCCCTAAAGGTCGATAAATTGTATCTCTTTGCTGATAACTCCGCCCCAAAGAACTAATCGCATTTTGCAAATCTTCGACAGATTGACAACTGCCGCCAACCGCACCGGCCATTGTAGTAATGTGCTCTTCCATCAATGTACCGCCGATGTCGTTGCAGCCCCATTTCAGCGCTTCTGTAGCTCCATCTAAACCTAATTTTACCCAACTCGGCTGGTGATTGGAAATTAAATTGCCTAAGAAGATTCTCGATACAGCGGTGAGTAACAAAGTATCTGCTAAAATTGGTTGGTCGCGGCCGACTCGACTCCGCAAAGGAGCCGGTGCTTGCTGTCCGACAAATGGTAGTAAAATAAATTCTGTGATGCGTGCCCCATAGTTTTGGTCGATCGCAGTTTGTTGGAGCGATCGCACTTTTTCTAAATGCAAAACCTGCTGTTCGGCTGTCTCAATATGCCCGCAAAGCATCGTACTCGTTGTCGGCAAACCCAGACTGTGAGCAGTTCCCACAATTTCCAGCCAAGTTGCCGAATTTAGTTTTTCCGGGCAAATCACCCGTCGCACAGAATCGTCGAGAACTTCCGCCGCGGTTCCCGGCATCGAACCAACTCCCGCATCCTGCAAAGCCGAAATTACATAGCTGAAACTAAGATTATCTTCTCTGGCAATAAATTCTATTTCTTGCGGCGAAAAAGCGTGCAAGTGCAACTGAGGAAACTTATCCTTAATAGTTTTCACCAATTGCACATAATAAGGCAAAGATGCGCCGTTCAGCTTAGCTTGAAGATTTAAGCCCCCCTGCATACAAATTTCCGTTGCACCCCGCTGCACTGCATCAGTTGCCTTTTCCTGAATTTGAGCTGCATCTAGCCAAAAAGCGCCCTCATCTCCCTCGTCGCGGCGGAATGCACAGAAACTGCAATGCTGCTCGCAAATGTTAGTAAAATTAATATTCCGATTGATAACGTAGGTGACTGTATCCCCTGATTGTCGGCGGCGGAGCAAGTCAGCGGTTGTTTGAATAGAAACTCGCGCGTCTGGCTCTGTTTGCTGCAAAAGTACCAATGCCTCTGCAGAAGAAATGTTATAACCTTGTAAAGCTCGATCGAGAATTGCATCCACAGTTTTCTTTTTCACTCAACTACATAATTACTGACTAGAATAAAGGCATTTTTATATTTTAACCAATCAATTATGGAGGAACGATATTCTAAAATCTCAAGTCTTACAAAACCATCCTTTATTTTCTGGGAAGTGAAATTATGGGCATAAACCAAGCAAATCATCTCTTGCCAGTACCGTCTGGGCCTTTGCAAATTCCTGCTGTACAGACTTTCAATTCAACTTTTACAGACGCAGGCACACCGCCCATTTATTTTTCCCTGGTCATTCCCACCTACAACGAGTGCAAGAATGTCAAGAGTATTGTGGAAAAATTGAGCCACTTGCTCGATGGCAGTATTCCCGGCAACTACGAATTAATTGTAGTCGATGACAACAGCCCCGATCGCACATGGGAAGTTGCCCTGTCCCTGACACCGGAATATCCGCAATTGCGGGTGATGCGCCGGGAAGACGAGCGGGGACTTTCCACAGCGGTAATTCGCGGGTGGCAGGTCGCTCGGGGCGAGGTTTTGGGCGTCATCGATGCCGACTTGCAGCATCCCCCGGAGACGCTATTGCAGCTTTTAGCCGAAATTCAGCGGGGAGCCGATTTGGCCGCAGCGAGCCGCCACGTCGCCGAGGGCGGTGTGAGCGACTGGAGCGTTGTCAGGCGATTTTTATCGCGGGGCGCTCAAACCGTGGGGTTGGTAATCCTGCCGGGAGTGGTGGGCCGAGTTTCCGATCCGATGAGCGGCTATTTTATGGTGCGTCGCAGTTGCATAGCGGGCAAAACCATGAATCCTGCTGGTTACAAAATTTTGATTGAAGTGCTCGGCAGGGGCGACATCCGCTGGATTGGAGAAGTTGGTTACGTGTTTCAGGAGCGGCAAGAAGGGGAGAGCAAAGTTACCTGGAAACAGTATATTGAGTATTTGCGGCATTTGCTGAGGTTGCGGTTTGCCCGCTGGCCGATGGGCAAGTTTCTGCGGTTTGGCCTTGTGGGTTTCAGCGGCGTATTTGTGAATATGGGGGTTTTGTACGTGCTGCGGGATATCCTCAATTGGGAGCTAACTCGCAGTCTGATCGTTGCTGCTGAATTTGCAATTATCAGTAACTTTTTGTGGAATGATTTGTGGACTTTTGGGGATATTTCTAAGCGGCAGCCAGGAAAGCGCCAGCGATTGAAACGGCTGTTGAAATTTAATACCATTTGCTTGATGGGTTTGATTTTGAATGTGCTGCTGGTTAATGTGCTGTTTAATGTTTTTGGGATGAATGAATATTTGGCTAACTTAATTGCGATCGCGGCTGTGACTCTGTGGAATTTCTGGATTAATATGAAGTTGAGTTGGCGGGTGACGGAAGTAGATAGGTAATGGGTAATGGGTAATGGGTAATTGGTAATTGGTAATTAGTAATGGATCATTGATAAAATGACTGATGACTAATGACTAATGACTAATGACTAATGACTCTTCTTCCCTAGGCCTTTGAATGACTGAATTAATGATTAAGAACAAACAACTGTTGTTGCTATTGCTGTGGACGGCGATCGCCTTTATCTTGCGATTTGCCAATTTAAACTCTAAACCGCTGTGGACAGACGAGTTTTCGACTCTAGTTTTTAGCTTGGGCAACAGTTTTCGAGGGGTGCATCTCGATCGCGCGATCGATCTTTCTACATTATTACAACCGCTGCAATTTCGCCCCGGTGCTGGGATTGCCGATGTCCTCAACCATTTGCTGCTAGAAAGCAACCATCCACCAGTGTATTTTATGCTCGCCCACTGGTGGATGCGACTGTTTGGGCCGACCGAGGATAGTTTAGTTTGGATTGGGCGAGCTCTTCCTGCTTTATTGGGCGTGATGTCAGTTCCAGCTATTTACTTTTTGGGCAAGTTTGCTTTTAGTTCGCGTTTAGTTGGTCAATGTGCGGCCGCGATGATGGCAGTTTCTCCCTACGGCATTTATCTCGCTCAAGAAGCTCGCCATTACACTTTAGGAATCTTATTAGTTATTGCCTCTCTTTTTTGCCTCACATTAGCTGCAAAAAAGCTGCAACAGCGCGCTCCCCTGCCTATTTGGGCGGTGCTGCTGTGGGTTGTTGTTAATTGTTTAGGGATTGCGGTTCACTACTTTTTTGCACTAACTTTGTGTGCGGAATTAATAGCATTAATTGCGGTAAGCTGGCAGCAGTTTAAGGGAAAGTTGCCAATTGACAACAGCCAGCGGCCTAATATTTGGCAATTTCAAATCCTGTGGCGATTTTTCGCAGTAGCGATGGGCACTTTAGCCGGCGGTTTAGTTTGGCTGCCGGTATTTTTGTCGAATAAATACGGCAGCGAACTAACTAATTGGATTGTCAGCGGCGATCGCACATTTTTAAGTTGGGTTAATCCGATTTTTCAAGCTTTAGCTGGATGGATCACTGTCATGTCTCTGCTGCCCGTGGAATCGCCAAATTTGGCAGTAGTAGTTGCATCGGCGATCGCAATGACAATATTTTTTATATTGGTGCTTCCCATCCTGTTTAGCGCTTTTAAAAATTCGTTAACAAGGCCCGATACTCGTTTAGGTACTGTTATTTTCGGCGGATTTGTGCTAGGAGCAATTTTCCTATTTTTCAGCTTTGCATATATTCTAGGGATTGACCTAACTCGCGGCGCACGATACAATTTCGTCTACTTTCCGGGGGTGATATTGCTTTTAGGAGCAACCTTGGCGGTTATTTTTAACATACCTACAGCAAAAAGTCAATGGTTTAATTTTCGGGCGATCGAAGTTCCGGGCAAAAAAGCAGTGGTGCTAATTTTAGCAATGGGTTTTTTTAGCGGTGTGACAGTAAATTCCAATCTCGGCTATCGCAAATATTACAAACCAGACCTTTTAATTCCGGTTATCCGCGAATTATCGAAAGTTCCCGTGTTAATTGCGACTACTCAAAAGACTCATGTAGAAATAGGAGAGTTGATGGGGATAGGGTGGGAATGGGAAAGAAGTTCGGCAACGGATTTTGTAGCGGATGTAACTGATGTAACGGATGTTAGGAAGAAAGAAGAAGTTAAAGCCTTTGATTCTCCGCTGTTTCTTTTGGCTAATCAGAGAAGGGATGCGCCGGAAATAGCGGCAGGGACACTTGACAAAACACTCAGTCAATTAGAACGCCCGCTAGATTTGTGGCTGGTTAATTTTCGCGCACCTGTCAATCTAGAAGCACAAAAATGTCAGGTTGAATCAGGCGATTTGCCTGCGGTGCATGGGTATGAATATCAAGTTTATCATTGTTCCTGATTTGGCGATCGCCCGCAACGACAGTCCGATCGACTAGAAAGAGCGATCGGGAAATTTATAACTCAATAAACTGACATTGCTAAAGCTATTACCAATACGCATCACCCCGCTGATGTAGATGTAGGGTGCGCTGGGCGCACCTTACCGCTATCAATATGATCGAGACTGTTCAATCTCACATTTTGCACCATTGTCAAGAACAGGCAAGATGCCTGTTCCACAATAAAATTTATCTCTTGTGGAACAGGCATCTTGCCTGTTCCTAAACAAGTAATTGAGAATGGTGCAATATCTCAGGTCAATCAAACGCTAAGAGTCAGCGGCCAAATGTTTAATTAAGACGCTCATCACTTCACCTGGATTTTGAGTTGGGACAAGCGGACTCCAGTCAGAAACGCAGGCAAAATTATCGCGGTGAAAAGAATGAATGACGCGGGAAACAACAGGACGAGAACTGATAATGAAAAGTTTCAACAGTTCTCGGTTAACTGAAGTTGGCAAGTTTGGTTCTTTAGCAGGGGGCTGATTGAGTTCGGTAGTTGGATTTTCTGGCCCAACCTCGAAAGCAAGTATTAATTCGGTATTGGGTAGCATTTGCCGGATGACTTTCAGGGAAGATTCTGCTTCGCTGCGGCTGCGAAATTGCGCGACGGGTAAGCGCTGAAAGTTGGGCAGGAGTCGGTAAATAATCCAGGCATTCGCAGTTTCTGGGGTGTTCATGGCTGTATTGTAAATTGGGTATGTTTGCCCATAGCAATGTGACAGACTTGCACGCGATTGCGAGCGCGATCGAGCATCGAGCTACTGCAATCAATATGCGTCCTAATTGATGATTTTTTCTCGCTCGCTCTGCGGCGAGCGAAAACTATATCTAGTTGAGCAATGACGCTATCTTAGACCAGAAATAAATAGGACAGTAAATTATTTACAAATTTTAATATGACTTTTTTTCAGTAGTAAAGTGTTGATTTAAGCGCTCAAATTAGGCGTTTAAATTAGGTATTAAAATTAGGCGGTTATCATGCAATGGCGAGCAATAAAAAACGTTATATAGGGTGGCTCGACAAAGAACCACGCTATAATTGATGTAAGTTTTGGGAAAAACTGCAATGTTAAATTACAACTTGCCGAGGTACTTGCCCTCAGCCGATGAACTGCCAGATTCTGACGAAACGCCTGTGGATAACGAACTTCAAGAACTAATACCGGGGTTGCTAAAAGCGATATTGCTCATAATTTGGGCAGAACGCATGGACTGGTTTTTTGGCATAGATATGGGTATCTATTATCACCCTGAAAAAGCTCCAATTGTCCCCGACGGTTTCTTGAGTTTAGGAGTAGAACGGTTTTACGATGAAGAATTGCGTCCCAGTTACGTGCTGTGGGATGAAAATGTTGTCCCAACTTTGGTGCTGGAAATCGTTTCCAAAAAGTATCGCAAGGAATACAGCACAAAGTTGGAGGAATATCAAGATTTAGGCGTGCTTTATTACATTATCTATTCATCTCGCCGCCGTCGAAAACCCCGATTGGAAGTACATAAGTTAGTTAATGGGAAGTATGAATTACAGTCGGGACATCCCGTTTGGATGCCCGAAATAGGTTTAGGAATTGGTTGTGAAAGGGGAAATTATTCTGGGGTGACGAGGGAGTGGCTGTATTGGTACGACGCAGATGGAAAACGTTATCTGACTCCTGAAGAACAGGTGAACAGATTAGCACAAAAATTGCGGGAGTTAGGAATCGATCCAAATAGTCTGAGGTGAAGTAATTATTATAGCGATGATTGGGTAAAGCCGACATTTCTATATTCTTCTGGTAGGAAGGGAGCAAGTTTTCACTCTTTCCTCACACTATCGGGTACGCCCACGGCCGAAATACCCGATATTGCCTTTAAGTTTTGACACCGAATCAATTCGTTAAAACCCAAACTCCGCCCTTCAATTTGCGCCACAGCCTCGATCGCCCCAAGCAAATGTCCGGCCGCTTCCGCTTCGTTGTAACCACGCCTTCCCGCTACTCTAATCGCCCCTTCATCAGCCTCTAACTCTACTTGGGAACTGCGGTTGTCGCGCCAAATTCGAGTCATGGCGAGTCCCGTCAAACCGCCCGCGATCGCAGTCCCGATCGCATCTCCTTGCAACAATTCTACAACAGTCCCGACAATTCCCGCCAGAGCCGCACCTTGATAAATATCCGGTTTAAACCACTTAAAACTGCACAGAAAACTTACATTCCGCAATAGCAGTAAATCCCGCTGCGGCTTAGATAGCAGCCGCCACAAATCAAAATTAATATAAATCGGGCGAGATTGATTCCAAGGCAAAGGAAAATCGCAGTCAATTACCGTTGATTGTTGTGGCTTATTAATAATTTTACACATCATGCGGCCGGAGGCTGGCATCACATCTAACAGGCGGCGAATTTCTGGATCGGGATTCATAAATTTTGGGATAATTGGTAATTGCATCTGCCTAAAAAACAATCCTATCTGTCAGGGGCTCGTAGGGGCGGGTTCACCAACAATATTTAACTCCCATCAAAAATCTACATAAACCCGCCCCCACCCAACCAATAAACTACATCAACCTTGATTTCGATAAAATACGAAAATATAACTGTAAGAGGCAACTTACTGTTGGGGCAGGTTTTACAGATTTTCAAGCATCGACAAATATTGTATGTGAAACCATTCCATACAGTAGACGGGATTTACTGTTGGGTGAGGGCGGGTTTTAGAGATTGTCAATTATTGACAAATATTGTTTGTTAACCCGCCCCTACAAGTCAATAGAATATAATTAAGGGTTTTTCTTGGATTCAGATTTGGGAGATTCTTGAGCTCTCGGAGCCACTTTTTCGGGGTTGGGCGAAGGCTTCGGACTGGCAATTGCTGGGGCAACTGACGGCTTTGAATTCGCGGCTGGGGATGGCGGTGATTTTAGAGATTCAGGGGCTGTTAGCGGTGCAGCCGGGGCTGTCTTAGTGCCTAAAATGCTGGCGTCTCCGGTGTCAAAGGTGCCGGCGATGCAAGCGATCATCATTGTAGCTAAAGTGCCGACAAATAATGCTTTCCAACCGAGTTCGGAAATGTCTTTGCGGCGGGATGGAATTAGGGCGATCGTACCGCCGACAAATATGCCGACGGAGGCGAGGTGGGCGAAGCCGGAAAGGGCGTAACTGACAATCAAAACTGTACGATCGCTCACCAGTCCTTTTGCCGATGCTTCTGCTAAACTTTGATAGGGCGGAATGGCTGTTTCTAACAGCCTGCGACCGATGATTACTGATGCTTCCCAAGAGTCGTCAAGGGCGACACCTGTTAATAACGTCAGGGGATAAAATAAGACTCCCATAATGTTGGCTAAGGTGACAACTTTGAAAAAGCCACCAATGGGGCCGGGCAAAATTGCCAGCCAACCAAAGAATTGATTGATTAAGGAAACTAAGCCTAAGATTAAAATCAAAACAGCGGCAATTGCCACAGCCATTTTTACACCGTCCAATGCGCCAATTATCGCTGCATCCAAAGGGCTGACTCGTTCGATGGGTTCTCCCCCAACAGTCTCTTGTTTGAATTCTTCGCGATCCATGTCCGAAATTTCTTCGCCCACAAACTCGCGGCCTTTAGGCTTCCGTTCTTCCTTGGGAATGCCGCCCATTGTCAGGGGTGTGTCTGTTTCTGGTACTAAGATTTTGGAGAGGACAAAACAAGCGGGGATGGCGATAATTGAGGCGGAAACTAAATGCCCTAAAATATTGGGAAAAACTGGCTTGAGAAAACTAACGTAAATTGCTAAAGTTGAAGAAGCGGCCGTCCCGAAACAGCAAGAGAGGATTGCACAAAGTTCCGAACGAGTCATTTTCGGCAAATAAGGCTTGACAACAATTGCCGCTTCAATTCCTACGAAAATATTAGCAGCGCCGCTGAGGGCTTCCGCGCCACTCAACCGCATTGTCATATAAAAGATTTTGGCAAAAAGTTCGGTGATAATTTGAATCACGCCGATGTTGTATAGCAAGGCCATGAGGCCAGAAAAAAAGATGACTGTCGGTAATGCTCTAAAGGCAAAAATATAACCTAAATTAACTGCCGGCTCTTTACCAGGTATCGGTACAACATTGCTCCCGAATACAAATCTCGCTCCAGCGTCAGCAGCGGTGAATACTCCATCCAGTAAGCCAGTAAACCACTCTAAAGCGATGCGAGTTGGGGGGAACAGGAATACTAAAAATCCTAAGACTAATTGCAAGCCAATGCCCCAGATGATGACGCGCCAGGGAATATACTTGGCCTGTCGGTTTTCTGAAAAAATCCAGGCGATCGCACACAAGCCAAAGATGCCCAGAAACGAGATAAGATTGTAGATAGACATGAGCCTAGTCCTTGAAATACTTAAGAATGCCGATCGACGGCTTGCACCACATCAGTTATACTATTCATCTGACGGCAAATGCTAAAAAAAATAACGGGCCGATGAATTACGCACTCAACAGCGTACTTATGTCATTGCTTAGGTCATTGCGAACTCTGCGGATCTTTAGCAACCCTTGATTTGCCGTAATTACCAGCAGTTTAGATAGAAACTCTAACACATGGAAGCTTTTGCTCCACATCCTCCTGAATGGACTGCGACGGCGGTTCACGCTAATGAGTTTTGCTGTCCCAAGTGTGGCGCTAGCTGCACGGATGCCGCTGATGTCTGGATTAATCGCCGATCGCCAGTATACACCGAGTTCAACCGCCGCAAGTGGCAAGAATTTTACCGCTGCCAGTGCGGCGGCGTGTGGTGGGCTTGGAGTAACGATAGGCCTCCTTCTGAACTTGTGCGTCGCGATCGGAGATCGGATGACGGCCCGGATGAGGGCCCCGATGATGATTTTTAGAACGGTGACAGAATTTTCGATTTTCGATTTTCGATTTTATTTAAAATTAGGATAAGGTGCGCGGCCCGGCGCACCCTACATTTAGATAGGTTAGCGCCATTTCTAAACTAATCGAGCACGTCAAGTATTCCCTTGACTACGCCTTCCATGACTCTTTCAATTAAGCTCAATTCATTTTCGGCGATCGACTCATTTAAGAGCATTGACTGAATTCGCTGTCTGTCATCGCGAGTCAGTTCGCCTGACGAAAATATCTGCTCTACTATTTGTTCAGTTAGAAATGAGGAAGTTTGAGTTTGCATGGTTGGTCTCTAAAAGCATCAATATTTTGCTTTTAACTTTATTAGAGGAGCCAGTTATTGTGTGGGTTTTTACTTTCCCACCCAATCAGTGCTCCAATCCTAGGACTCTGGGGGGATTTTGTCAATACACTCGTTACAGATCGATATAAAATTTGCCTTAAATTTCCGACATTCTGGCAACGGGTGGTTTTGGAGTGCGATCGACCCCGGCGGTGGCAGTGTTCGATCGACCTTTTTAAGTTTATTGGCACTTTGGCGGAACATTACCGCTCAAAAAAAATCAAAACGATAAGAGATTAGAATGGGGCATGGGGCATGGGGCATGGGGCATTGGTCATTGGAACCAACAAATAACAACAAATATAAGAAAAATAACCACTAACTAATGACTAACGACTAATGACTAATGACTATTGACAACTGACAACTGACAACTGACAACTGACTAATGACCTATTTTCGTTCTGCTCTAATTTTGACATTAGGTTTTTGGCTGCTACCGCTAGCAGTTCGATCGCAATCTGTCGTTCCTGCAAATGACGGCACTAATACTGTTGTTAACTCCGAGCAAAACCGCACAGACATTAGTGGCGGACAACTGTCAGGAAACGGCGCAAATCTGTTTCACAGCTTCAGCCAATTTAATCTCAGCGAAGGTCAAATCGCTAATTTTCTAACTAATCCAAATATTCAAAATATTTTAGGGCGAATTTCCGGCAACAATGTTTCGATCATTAACGGTCTGATTTCTGTAACCGGCGGCAACTCAAATTTATTCTTAATGAATCCGGCGGGAATTGTCTTCGGTCAAAATGCTAGATTAAACGTGCCGGGGTCTTTTTTCGCGACAACTGCTACAGGTATTGGTTTCGGCGATCGCTGGTTCAATTCGGCCGGAATTAATGATTACAAAGCTTTACTGGGAAATCCCAATCAATTTAATTTTAATAACTCACAACTCGGTGCAATTGTCAATGCGGGAAACTTGGCGGTTGGCAGCGGGCAAAGTTTAACTTTGCTCGGTGGAACCGTTATTAATACAGGACAATTATCCGCTCCCAACGGTCAAATTACTGTGGCTGCTGTTCCGGGACAAAATGCAGTCCGTATCAGTCAATTTGGCAATTTATTGAGTTTAGAAATTACTCCGTCTTTGCAGTCAGAACAATCGGCGATCGCCCCGGTTTCTTTGCCTCAGTTGCTGACGGGCTCCGGCGTAGTGTCAGCCACAGGTTTAACGACTAACGAACAAGGTCAATTGGTACTGACTGGCGGCCAAACAGTGTCCGCAGTTGCCGGAAGTGCGATCGTCTCCGGTTCTGTAAATGTATTTGGCCCTTCTGGGAATGCTGGCGGCACAGTCAATATTTTAGGGGAAAAAGTCGGACTCTTCGGCGCAAATATCGATGCTTCCGGGACTGACGGCGGAGGTACTGTGCGCGTCGGAGGCGGTTTCCAGGGGATGGAACCAGTGCCAAACGCCCAGGTAACTTATGTTAGTCCTGATTCTACGATCGCAGCAAACGCGATCGACCGTGGCAATGGCGGCACGGCGGTAATTTGGTCAGACAATATAACTCGCTTCTTGGGCAATATTAGTGCTCGCGGCGGCACTGCCGCAGGTAACGGCGGCAGAGTAGAAGTTTCCGGCAAAAATGCTTTAACTTTCCAAGGAGAGGTCGATACCCGCGCGACTAACGGTGCGATCGGCAATTTGTGGCTCGATCCGGCAAATATTACGATCGTCAGCGGTAACGGATCCAGCAGCGGGGGCTCGACTGGCGGGGAACTGGAATCGGAACCCGAACCCAATGAAACATCGATCTCAGAAGTGCAGTTGGAACAGATGGCGGCCGGCAGCAACGTGGTTCTAGATACCCCCGGCTATATCACCGTCCAAGACTTGCCCGATAACCAACTTTCCCTGCAAGCGAGAACCGGAGACACGGTAACATTTAGAGCGGGCGGAGTGTTTGTTGTCAACGATCCCAAGGATTTAATCGAGACTCAAGGTGGCAACATCAACATTTTCGCCAGCAGCATCTCTCTGGGGGGACTCAATGCTAACGGCGGCAATATCGCTATCACTGGAAACGGCATTGACTTGAGAGGCGGCAGCAATTCTGTCAGCAGTACGGGGGGAACAATTCGCTTGCAGCCCAACGATAGCCGAGCAATTCGGATCGGTGGCACCGGCGATATTTTGGGCCTTTTAGACTTGACGGCGACGGATCTCGGCGCTTTGGCGGGGGATTTCGGCTCGATCGCGATCGGGCGCGAAAACAGCAGCTCGATCGCGATCGTCGCACCCATTACCTTCAACAGCCCGCTGACACTTCAAGGCAGATCGATCGGGATCGACAATCCCCTGAATACAAGCGGCAGCGCTAGCTTGACTCTCGACGCGCCCCAAACTAATCTCAACGCCAACATTGCCACATCCGGCGGCGATCTCACTTTTACAGGCAACGCATCCCTCAATGCTGACGTGGCTTTGAGCACGGAAGCTACCGGCAACATTCTGTTCTCCGGTAGCCTAGACGGATCTCGCGCCCTGAGACTAGACGCTGGGCGAGTGCTGTTCGGCGCTACAGTCGGTCAAGCTGCACCGCTGGCGAGTTTAACTGTCAACGCCCGCAGTACCGAGGTTTCGGGCAATATGGCGACATCTGGCGACATGACTTTCAATAGTAACGTCACAGTCGATCGCACCGCCGCCCTAGCCGCCACTACCGGCAATATCACTTTTGCCAATACCCTCGACAGCACGCCGGGCCGGGCTAATAATTTGACGCTGCGCGCTGGCGGCAACATTACTTTTGGCGGCCTAGTCGGTCAAACTCAGAGGTTGGGCCAGCTCTCGGCCGATGCTGCTAGCGTGACGGCTTCTTCCACCATTACAGCGCGCATTTTGAGCGTTAACGCGCGAGATTCCGCTCGCTTCGGGGGGGACAGCACGGCCACTTTGGGAGCCGATATCAAGGCAGAAAATGTCCTCTTAGAGGGTAATTTAAGGACGGATGGTGGCAGCGTGAACCTGCAAGGAAGCGGGGAGGTTCGGACTGGTAATATTACCTCGAACGGTGGGAGGATTCGGGTTGAGGGAAATACTGTTGCTGCGGGTGCGATCGACTCGTCATCGGCGGGCACAGGAGGCGCGATCGCTTTCCAAACCAATGCTGGCCCTTTAACTGCGGGAGCTTTGAACGCTTCGGGGGCGATCGGCGGAAATATTGCTCTCACCTCGAAGGCGGGGATTTCGGCTCTAGATATCAACTCCAGCGGCACTTCAAACGGCAACGGCGGGGGCGTCTCCCTGAACGCGACTGGTGATATTCAGTTGGGCTTTATCAACGCTAGAGGCGGCACTGGTGGTACTGGCGGCAGCGTTGATGTGAGAACCCTCGGTTTGTTTCGATCGAACAATGTTTTCAACGATGATATATCGGGCAATATTTCCAGTATTTCTACTACCGGAGGTGCGGGGGCGGGGGCGATCGCAATTCGCCACGGAGGCGGTATCGATCGACCGTTTGTAGTTGGCGGCGCGATCGACAATGGAACCAGAGGAAGCATTAATGCTGGCGTGGGAAACGCCCTTTTGCCCACTTTTTCTTTTGGACAAAGTTACACCCAAGGAAGTTTACCAAATCAGATTTCCCTAATTACACCGGCCGCGCCCTCTACTCCTGCACCAATTCCCGAACCAATTCCCGAACCAATTCCCGAACCAATTCCCGAACCAATTCCCGAACCAATTCCCGAACCAATTCCCGCACCAATTCCCGAACCGCCTCTAGAGTCCGTAAATCCCGATCCTGCGCTGTCACTTCCTGCATCTTTGCAAGTAGAATTGCGCTCGCCCAATCGAGACCGAAATTCCCCAATTAGCCAGGATATTTTCGCTCCTTCTCGCAGATTAGATGCGGCCGGTTCGGGAGTTTTAGAATTTGAACAAACCTTTACTCGCGAGTACGAAAAATATCTGGACTTGCCCCCCAGAAAGCCGATTACTAATCTATCGGTGATTTACGAAACTCTTCGCAAAAACGAACAAATTACCGGGATAAAATCTGCAATTATTTATATAAATTGGCTCAGGAGATCGGATGCAGCCGCAGCCAAAGAAAATGGTTCTGTGCTGGTGGCAAGTCGGGATTTATCTAATCTATTGCCTGTGAGAAATAACCTCACCTCCGGGCCCGATCGCCCCTTAGAAGATAAGTTGGCCCAGAGGTTGTCGCCACTGAGCCAAGAAATTCCCGATGTTCCTAACGGGGAGCTTTTAGAATTAGTGTTAGTCACAGCTAACGCTCAACCGATGCGCGTTGTAGTTCCGGCGACAACGCGGTGGCAGGTGTTGCAATTGGCGGATGCCCTGCAAACCGAAATAACTAATCCCAGAAGAAGAAGCAGCATTAGTTATTTGGATTCGGCTCAAAAACTTTATCGCTGGTTAATTGCGCCAATGGCCCCAGAATTGGCCGCTTTAAATATTGACAATTTAATTGTAATTCCGGCAGCAGGTTTGCGGAGTGTGCCCTTTGCTGCTCTTCACAATGGCAAACAATTTTTAGTTGAGCAATACAGTATTAGCGTGATGCCGAGTCTGAGTTTGACTGATATCGGCTACGACAATATTGCGGATGATGAAGTTTTGGCAATGGGGGCGTCGGTATTTGAAGATAAAGCGCCATTACCAGCGGTACCGGTGGAGTTAGAGTCGATCGCGCCGCCAAGTGAAGGAAAATTATTTTTGAATCAAGATTTTACTCTCGGAAATTTGCAAGCTCAGCGGGCAAATCGGCCTTTTGGAATCATTCACTTAGCAACTCACAGCGAATTCCTGCCTGGGGAACCGAAAAATTCTTACATTCAGTTGTGGGATACTAAATTACGTATCGATCAAATGGCACAGTTGCGGTGGAATGAACCGCCGGTGAATCTGTTAGTTTTAAGCGCGTGCAGTACCGCTTTGGGCGACGAAGAGGCGGAGTTGGGGTTTGCGGGTTTGGCGGTAGCTAGCGGTGCTAGATCCGCTTTAGCGAGTTTGTGGGAAGTCAGCGATGATGGGACTTTGGGGCTGATGACTGAGTTTTATCGGCAGTTGCGGGCCCCCAGAGGCGGTGGCAATTTGATGATTAAAGCGGAGGCTTTGCGGCGCGCGCAATTGGAGATGCTGCGGGGGCGCGTGCGGATTCAAGACGGAATGTTGCGAGCCGATGGGCTTTCTGGGGATCTAATTTTGCCTCCAGAAATTGCGGCGCGGGGCGATCGAGTGCTTTCGCATCCTTATTATTGGGCCGCCTTTACAATGATTGGCAATCCTTGGTAATGGAGATGTTGAATGAAGAAGGAAAAAGAGGCGCACCATTGTCAGCAACAGGCTTTCCGGCCTGTTCCCCAAGAAAATTTATCTTTTGTGGAACAGGCATCTTGCGTCAGCAACAGGCTTTCCGGCCTGTTCCACAAGAAAATTTATCTTTTGTGGAACAGGCCGGAAAGCCTGTTCCTAAAAACCTAATTGAGAATGGTGCAATATCTCAGATGCAACCGGAAACCCTCTCAAATGTCTCGAAACTACGACATCCTAATAGTCTTCCCACCAGTCTTACCCAAATTATTAGGGTGGTATGATGAACTACCTTGATTCGTTAATTCCCCGAAAACCTATACGATTGACATACATTTTTAGGCATTCCGGTTTCACAGTTTCGCTGTAACAAGGCGTGGGACTCATAATCAGCGATCGATTGACAGCTACATTTGACACAAATGTGGTTCTGTTTTCCTTTTTTCTTAGTGTTTTTACGGATATGGGTTAATTTGCACTCGCTTTCATTGCATGGTGATTCCCCCTATTTATACTCTAATTATGCAAGGCCCAAATCTCCTATGAAGACTAACGGCGATCGCACTTCACTCTGTTTTGCCGAATTTTACACGAAACTGTGGAGCGATCGTACTCCTGACCGGAGTGTTTAGCCCTCTTATTTTTAAGAAATGTTAATAAAAAATAACTTTTCTTTTTCAACTTAAGTTTTTCTTAAAATTTCGGATATTATTATGTATGAGAGGATACATTTACTTAATTAATTAACAATTGCTAAAAAACTAATTGAGTATTAATACTGACCAGAGGATGTAAGAATGATTAACTTACCGGGCTACGACATTACCAACCAAATCCATGAAAGTAATAATTCTTTAGTTTACCGGGGACTGAGAAAACAAGACAAAAAACCAGTAATTGTCAAATTTCTCAAACAAGATTATCCGATGCCCGCTTCGTTAGTCAGATACAAGCAGGAATACGAAATCACACACAATCTTAACCTAGAAAGTGTGCCTAAAACCTACAGCTTAGAAAGATACCATAACAGTTTGGCTATCATTTTCGAGGATTGTGGTGGAGACTCATTAAAGCTGTGGTTGGCTTTTCACCAACTTACCTTAGAAGAGTTTTTATTAACAGCTATTAAAATAACCAGGGCTTTAGGTGAAATTCATCGACATAAAATTATTCATAAAGATATCAATCCCAGCAATATTATTATCAACTCAAGCACAGGGCGAGTTCAAATTATAGATTTTGGCATCTCTACTGTTTTAAAGCGCGAAAATCCTAGCCTGAAAAATCCTAATGTTTTAGAAGGCACTCTGAGCTATATATCGCCGGAACAAACAGGCCGAATGAACCGAGAGATAGACTACCGCACTGATTTTTACTCATTAGGAGTCACTTTTTACGAAATGCTAACGGGGCAATTGCCCTGGGATTACAGCGATGCAATGGAATTAATCCACTGTCACATTGCCAAACAAGCAGTACCGCCCCACCAAATCAATCTAGAAATTCCTAAAGCTGTTTCTAATATTGTGATGAAGCTATTAGCGAAAACCGCTGAAGCCAGATATCAAAGCCCTTGGGGAATTATCGCTGACTTAGAAGAATGCCTAGAACAATTAAAAACTACGGGCGGAATTGCAGATTTTGCGATCGCCCAAAAAGATATTACAGATAAGTTTCAAATACCTCAAAAACTCTACGGGAGAGAAACAGAAGTTGAAACCTTATTAGCAGCCTTTGAACGAGTCAGCAGGGGCAGCACCGAAATGATGCTAGTATCCGGTTACTCTGGCATTGGTAAATCCGCCTTAGTACAAGAAGTTTATAAACCAATTACTAAAGCCAGAGGTTATTTTATTGCCGGAAAATTCGACCAATTTCAACGAAATATCCCTTACGCTGCGGTTGTTAAAGCCTTTCAATCATTAGTCAAGCAACTCTTAACAGAAAGCCAAAATCAACTCAATACCTGGAAAGAAAAAATATTAGCTGCTGTTGGCGCTAATAGTCAAATCATTGTCGATGTCATTCCTGAAGTAGAATTAATCATTGGCCCACAGCCCGCCGTACAAGA
>NZ_JAUBTI010000086.1:0-25969 GCF_036702415.1 Microcoleus sp. D3_18a_C4
GTATTGTACAATACGCGAGCGGGGACGCTCGCACTACAATAAAAAAAATGCTTTTTACAAAACTGAGATGCTCCCTACTTACGACTTACGCAATATCTCCATGTAGAGTGCGCCGAAGCACACCTTACCCTTTACCTGTATTGTAGAAGACGAGTGAATAGTTTTTATCTTTATGACCAAGAATTTCTTGATGGTACCCGCCACGTGATTTATCCGTGGAATCAATCCCAAATCTCAAATCTAAAATCCTCACGCCCCCGAATTGATCCGTGGGGTAAATCCCAAATCTAAAATCTAAAATCTAAAATCGAATGACCGCTAATCCAGTATCTGTTAATTCCCATGCCTGCCTGATTTCTCCTGAGATTGGCAAAAGTGCGCTCGCTCCGGCTCATCCTCCATTAAAATTAGGAGTTTTAGCATCAGGAAGCGGCAGCAACTTCGAGGTAATTGCCCAAGCCATCCAAAACAAAGAGCTCAACGCTCAAATCCCAGTATTAATTTACAACAACCCAGAAGCAAAAGCCGCAGCCAGAGCCGAAAAATACGGCATTCCCTCGATTCTCCTCAATCACCGCGACTGCAAAAGCCGCGAAGAATTAGATACAAAAATTGTCAAAACTTTTCAAGAATATGATGTAGAATGGGTAGTGATGGCGGGTTGGATGCGAATTGTTACCGAAGTTTTGTTTGATGCTTTTCCCGATCGCGTTATTAACATTCACCCCAGCTTACTGCCGAGTTTTCCAGGAATTCGCGCCGTCGAGCAAGCACTAGCCGCCAAGGTTAAAATCACCGGATGTACGGTGCATATCGCCCGTTTAGAAGTAGACAGCGGGCCGATTTTAATGCAGGCTGCCGTGCCGGTATTGCCTGAAGATACCGCAGAAACGCTGCACGCGAGAATTCAGGTGCAAGAGCACAAGATTATGCTCGGTGCGATCGCACTTATTGCCGAATCTAATCGAAAATATTGTGACTAAAAACCTTACCAGTGCTGCATCTATCCCCGCATTGCCCGTCAGCGAATCACCCGACACAGGCCCGTCGCTGACAGACTCGAATCGCCTGAAATTAATTCTCAAAGAAAGGCTCAAAAGGAGCATCGGCCTCAAGGGAGAATTCTATCTGCCTTGCTTGCCATCGATGCTAGACGACTATCTTAAATTACTGTCAGACTTCTTAAACATTCTCGGACAAAACATCGACGCTGCCCAAGCCGAAAACTTGCGAACATTAATCGCCAACGCCTTAGCAGAAGGATTCAAAAATTCCCCCCACGCTAATCTAATAGTCTCCTATTTTCCCGCCAATTCCCAAACCGGTTTAGCCGGCGGCATTACTCTGAATACCAAGATTCAAGTCGAATCAATGGCCCAGAAATATCATAGCTGGCCGGATATTCGCCCCGAACCTTTATTCGGCAGCCATCCCGATGCCAAAGTCATCGCCATTGCCGCCGAATTAGGCGAACCGGGAAAAGCACCTATTTTAGATGTTGGTGCGGGCCCAGGGCGCAATAGTTTGCCTTTAGCAAGGTTAGGCCATTCCGTGGATGCGATCGAACTCACACCGATATTTGGCGAGAAACTATCAGCAGCAGCAACCGCCGAAAAGTTGCCGATAAGTGTCACCCAAGGCGATGTTTTAGATCCATTATTGAGGATGAAAACTTATCGGTACAAATTAGCCATTGCTACCGAAGTTCTCTCACACTTCCGCTACCCCGAACAAATTCGTCTTTTCCTCGGTAAAATGTCCGATGCCGTTTTAAGTGGCGGGTTTATCTTATTCAGTGCTTTCTTAGCTGTAGATGGGTACGAACCCGACGAGATGGCAAAACAAATGTCTGAATTGTGTTGGTCTTATCTGATTACCAGAGAAGAATTGCAAGCAGCAATAGAGGGTTTGCCGTTAGAAATTATTTCAGATGAATCGGTGATTGAATACGAACAAAAACATTTGCCTGAATCTGCATGGCCGCCGACACCTTGGTTTGTCAGTTGGGCTAGCGGGCGAGATTTATTTTCGGTGCAACAAACACCGCCGTTAGAGTTGCGGTGGATACTTGTTAAACGCTTGTAGCTAAAATAGTAGCATACGTCAGGATGTAGTTTCTCAATAATTGATAAAATAACGCACTCTAACTCACATCTTGCACCATTCTTAAGAACAGGCAAGATGCCTGTTCCACAAAGATGGAGTTTTATTCTTGTGGGGAGTAGGGGTTGGGCATCCTGCCCGCCCGCAAAAGGCTAGTTGAGAATGGTGCAACATCTCAGATATAACGCACCCTACAACAAATTTTAGCGGTTAAAAATCCAATCCTAAACCTCGGATGCCCGCAATTGTCCGCAGGCTGCATCTGCTTCTAAGCCGCGAGAATACCGCACGCTAACTGCAATTTTCTTTTCCTTCAAAGTCGCAACGAAACTGTTAATTCGATTGGGAGTCGGTCGCTTATATTCAGCTTCCTGAATCGGATTGTAAGGAATCAAATTGACGTGACACTGAAAACCGCGCAAGTGAGTTGCTAACTCGGATGCGTGTTCTGGCAAGTCATTCACACCTGCTAAAAGTACGTATTCAAAACTCAATCTGCGCCCAGTCGATCGCACATATTCCCGACATTCTGCGATTAACTCACCCAAAGGATAAGGGCGGGCGCTAGGAATTAACTCTTCGCGCAATCTTTGATTGGAAGCGTGGAGGCTGACGGCGAGGGTAACTTGCAGTTGATGTTCGGCTAGTTGGCTGATGCGATTGCGAATTCCTACTGTGGAAATCGTGATATTTCGCTGTCCAATTCCGACATCTTGATTCAAACACTTGACAGCAGCTACAACATTATCGAAATTCAGCAGGGGTTCGCCCATACCCATAAATACGATGTGGCTGACTCGGCGGCCAAAATCTTGCTGTACTGTCAAGACTTGATCGACGATTTCGTTTACTTCTAAATTGCGCTTGAAACCGCCTTTCCCGGTAGCGCAAAAGTCGCAGCCCATCGCGCAGCCAACTTGGGCTGAGACGCACACAGTCAGCCGTTTATCGGTGGGAATGCCGACTGTTTCAATGATTTGACCGTCTGCCAATTTTAAGAGATACTTTACCGTGGCGTCTGGTGCGACCGATCGATAGTGAATGGTCGATCGCCCGATCGGGATTTTAGCAACAGTCTCGCGCCACTGTTTCGAGAATACAGAAATATCAGAGATCGATCGCGCACCTTTCTCATAAATCCACTGGTACAACTGCTTTCCCCGATAAGCCGGTTGTCCCTGCTGCTGCACCCACTCCGTTAACTCAGCTAAACTCGCGCCCAGCAAGGGCGGAATTTTACCCGACTCAACAGCCAAAGCAGCAGTCTTGCGAGACTGATTCGCACCCTTGGAATTACCAGAAGAGTACACCTGAGAAACGGAAGTAGGAGACATAGGTCATCAGAAAATTTAAAGCCATCCTCTATATTAAAACTTCTCGACCAAAACTGCCGTTAATCCTCCTGAAGGCGAAGTCTCGATCCCCCTAAATCCCCCTGATTGTTGGGAAGTAGGGGTTGACTTTGAGAATAATCCGGTACCCCCCTTTTTAAGGGGGGTTAGGGGGGATATTATTGTGGACTCACAAAGAAAACTCCAGACACAAATGTCCGCAACAAAGTTAATTTTTGGCAAAATTCCCCAAATATTGCGTGTAAATGACCACAGCCACCTAAAATAAACTCTGGAGTTTGTTAAAGGGTATGCAAATTTGACAGCTTTCCATCACAATTAATGCAACTTTTATGGTGCTAAATATTCTTGCGCTGCCCTTAGCGTTTCAATTTACATCGCCGGGCCCAATTATCTTTGAACTTGGCCCCGTAGCCATCCGCTGGTACGGGCTGTTGATAGCTTCGGCCGTCTTGATTGGGGTCAGTCTGTCCCAATACTTAGCTCAAAAACGCCGCGTCAACCCGGAATTATTGGGTGATTTGGCAATCTGGCTGGTTTTGGGCGCTATTCCCTGCGCTCGCATTTATTACGTGGCTTTCGAGTGGCAGCAATACGCCCAGAGGCCTGAAGATATTATTGCGATTTGGAAAGGCGGAATTGCCATTCACGGGGCGATTTTGGGTGGCACGATCGCAGCTTTAATTTTTGCGAAAATTCAGCGAGTTTCTTTTTGGCAATTGGCAGATTTAATCGCGCCTTCGGCAATTCTCGGTCAGGCGATCGGACGCTGGGGAAATTTCTTTAACTCCGAAGCTTTTGGCAGTCCTACGGATTTGCCTTGGAAACTCTATATTCCGCCAAACAGTCGCCCGCCCGCCTACGCTAATTTTGAATACTTCCACCCCACATTTCTCTACGAATCCCTGTGGAATTTGACAGTATTTGGGTTGCTTCTGAGTTTATTTTTTCGCGATGTGCAGGGCAAAATTCGCTTGAAAATTGGTGCTTTATTTTTGGTTTATATCGCAGCTTACAGTTCCGGTAGAGTCTGGATTGAAGGGTTGCGGACTGATAGTTTGATGTTCGGGCCGCTGCGGACGGCACAGATGGTAAGCTTGACTGGGATTGTGTTAGGGTTGGGCGGGTTAGCTTGGCTTTATTTGCTCGATCGACCTTTACCCGATGTTGTGTCCCCCAATAGCGATCGGGCAAAGATCGCTCACAAATCCCCAGAGGATCAATAAAAAACCCCAGAGAGGTTAGTCTCTAGGGTTCAAAACCAGGGTGCATCTACCATCTATTACTTCCAACCAAAATAGGTACATCCGGAAGCATCCGTAAATTTAGCAAATTTGTTAGCAGCAATGAGTTTGACAGAGATTGAAGCCCTAATTCCAGGGGTATACATTGTAGGTGCAGGCCCGGGAGACCCGGATTTGTTGACTGTTAAGGCTCAAAAATTACTGGCTGCAGCCGATGTCATATTATTTGCTGACTCGCTAGTGCCAGAGCAAATTTTGCAGGGGGTACGCGCAGATGCTGAAGTGATCCAAACTGCGGATAAGACCCTCGAAGAGATTGTACCTTTGATGGTGGAACGAGTGCGCGAGGGAAAAAGCGTCGTCCGTCTGCATTCCGGCGATCCCTGTCTCTACGGGGCTGTCGGCGAACAAATGCAAGCTTTGGCCTTGGAGGGAATTGCTTTTGAGGTAATTCCGGGAATTAGCGCTTTCCAACTTGCGGCGGCTAAACTTAAAATTGAGTTGACAGTTCCGGGAATTGTACAGACAATTATTTTGACCAGAATTAGCGGTCGAACCGAAGTACCGGAACGCGAAGAATTGGCGAGTTTAGCGGCTCATCAAGCGAGTTTGTGCCTGTATTTGAGTGCCCGCCATGTCGAAAAAGCTCAAGCTAAATTGATGGAACATTACCCATCGGATTTGCCTGTAGCGATTTGTTATCGGTTGGGCTGGCCGGATGAAAAAATTGTGCTAGTTCCCCTTGACAAAATGGCAGTTGCTACCCGCGAAAATAATTTGATCAGAACGACAATGTATGTGATTAGTCCGGCGTTGGGAAAATCGGCAGAAGGGCGATCGCGCTTGTACCATCCAGAGCACGATCGGCTTTTCCGTCAGTAGTCAGTTGGCAGTTGGCAGTTGGCAGTTGCAATGCCCAATTCCCAATGCCCAATTCCCAATGCCCAATGCCCAATGCCCCATTCCCCATTCCCCATTCCCGATGAAAGACTTAACTCGCAGACAATTTATCACTGTCACCGCATTAAGCGCCGGATTTGCCTTAGCAGTTCATCCTATTGCGACTGCCGTTATCAATAGCTGGCAAAAGTATAGTCATTTATAGACATGGGAGGCTTCAAGCCCCTCCCCTTTCACTTTTACTTTGAGCGGATTAACCCGCCTCGGCTGAACTACGCAGCTCCCTATCCCATTGCTGAACGCATTTGGGATTGCTTTTCTGAGAATGTTGTACGAAGCATTCACGTCAGAATTAATTAATTGACCCGTCGATGTTTTGTACAAACCACGCTTAATCCGTTTACCAGTAAACACAGGCTCTTTTTCTGTTTTACCGTAAACAGGAATTGGATCTAAACCCAGAAAGTTGGCTCGGGAGGTGTAGGACTCTTCTGTCACAATCACCGTGATTCCCACTAACCGAGCTTTGTACTCCAACATTTCAATTAATCGAGAGTGAGGAATGCTGACAAAGTTTTGATTAGTTCTCTTCCCTAACTCGATTTCAGTTTTCCACTGGGCATTCTTGCCAATTACTAACGTCCCAATTTGTTCTGCTGTCAAACGAGCAACAATCACACGACTGGTATGATGTAAGTAATTATCGACTTTCTGATTGCGACAGCGTGTTAATCGCTGAATCCGTGGTGAAGTTTTGCGATTTCCTCTCAATTGGGATTGTAATTTTGCTTGGCGTTTGTTGTAGAACTGGTTGATCGATTTCAATGGTCCCCCGTTAATCAACAAAGGGATAAATCCCGGTTGATTTGAAGTTAACGCCACTAAATTATCCAGCCCCAAATCAATACTAGCTACAGAGTTGGCCT
Source organism: Microcoleus sp. D3_18a_C4 (assembly GCF_036702415.1). Taxonomy (NCBI): domain Bacteria; kingdom Bacillati; phylum Cyanobacteriota; class Cyanophyceae; order Oscillatoriales; family Microcoleaceae; genus Microcoleus; species Microcoleus sp. D3_18a_C4. The sequence continues at coordinate 6,526 of NZ_JAUBTI010000086.1, forward strand.
CGCCAAGGGTGGACTCCGGTTCACTTCGACTACGCTCAGTACAAGCATCATAAATTACCTCAATTACATAGGAATCACATTTCGGAACCAGTCTAACTTGGCAAACCTGGTCGGGGCTGACTTTGGTTTTAATTGAAAGCTCAGTACCCGAAAGCTTAATGATTCCCTTTTTCAACTGTTTGCTACTAATCGCTTGAATTGTGTAGACTAGAAGGTTTCGCCCTTTGATTTTATCTTTGTACTTTGGCAGTTTTGGGCGACCAGTGAATTTGGAAGAATCAGCCTTGTAAGCTTTAACCGCCTCAAAAAAAGATTTCCAATTCTTGTCTAGCACCATCAAGATTTGCTGGCTGACTTTGGCAGGCAAAGCCTTGTAGGCTTCATGAGACTTCATCAAGCGGTTCATTTCGTTATAACTGACATACTTCCATCCATAAATAAAGCTCTGACGAATGACGTAATTGGCGGCATTGTAGAGGTTTTTGGATTTGAAAGCTAATTCGTCAATTTGGGCGAAACGGTGTTCCGTTGATTTAATGATGTGCCTTTCTGTTAGCTGCATTTAAGGCTTCCATTTTTTAACCTATGTGTAGTTCACTCGACCACCATGATAAGATCATACTACCATTGTTTATAATTGCTTATAAACTCAACGAAGTTTTACAATACCGATGCTGCTGGTTTAGTTGCCGGTGAGGTAAAAATTCCCGTAAAAGACGGCTCAATTCCAGCCTACAGAGCAATGCCAGCCAGCGGCAGCAATTTTCCAGTAATTTTAGTAATTCAAGAAATCTTCGGAGTTCACGCGCACCTTCAAGATATTTGCCGCCGTTTGGCAAAATTAGGTTATTTAGCGATCGCCCCAGAAATGTTTGCCCGTCAAGGTGATGTTTCTAAAATCACCGACATCCAAGAAATTATTAGTAAAGTTGTCTCGAAAGTTCCTGACGAGCAAGTTATGTCCGATTTAGATGCAACCGTAGATTGGGCACAAAAGTCAGGAAAAGGCAATACTAATAAGTTGGGAATTACAGGATTTTGCTGGGGTGGCAGAATTGTTTGGCTGTACTCTTCTCACAACCCGAAAGTCAAAGCAGGAGTGGCTTGGTACGGGCGTGTGGTTGGCAATTCTACGGATTTAACTCCCAAACAGCCGATCGACATTGCAGCAACTTTGAAAGTGCCTGTATTGGGGCTTTACGGCGGCAAAGACGAGGGAATTCCCAACGATACAGTCGAGAAAATGCGGGAAGTTCTCAAAACTGGCAGCAGCGGTTCGGAAATTGTGCTTTATCCAGATGCGCCGCACGCTTTTAACGCCGACTATCGCCCCAGTTACCGGGAAAAAGAAGCTAAGGATGCTTGGAAACGGATGCAAGATTGGTTTAAAAAGTATGGAGTTTCATAATAGTTGTGAGTTGTTAATTTTGACTTAAAACTGGTGTCAAGTTTGGGATCGAAAAAGGCAATATTAGCGAATAGCCCTGAAGACAGTTGGGTTTGTGGGCCCGACATTGGTAAACTGGGCGATGTAGAATTATCGATCGAACAGGTAAGCCCGTGCTAGACGAACAAGCTAAAAAGACCATCTTGCGGAAAATCCCTCACGGATTGTACATCTGCGGTGTCAAAGACGGGGAGGAAGTCAACGGTTTCACCGCTAGCTGGGTGATGCAATCTTCCTTTACCCCTCCCTTAGTTGTCAACTGCGTTAAGCAAGACTCCAAATCCCACGCCATGATCAAAGCCAGCGGTGTCTTTGCTTTGAGTTTCCTAGAAGCGGGACAGAAAGAATTAGCCCAGAAATTCTTCAAGCAGCAGCGCCGCGTTGGCAATAAATTTGAGGATGTAGAATTTTATCCGGGCGCGGAAACTGGTTGTCCGATTATCTCGGATTCTCTGGGTTACATCGAGTGCAAAGTTGTCGGGGCTGTGGAACACGGGGATCACACGGTTTATGTGGGAGAAGTTTTGGCTGCAGGCGTCCACCGAGAAGGCAATCCGTTGCTGCTAGAAAGCACGGGTTGGAATTACGGCGGCTAAAGACCTCTGGCAGTTGGCAACTGGCAGTTGTCAGTTGTCAGTTGTCAGTTGTTAAGGGAGGCGAGTTAAAATTAATAAAAAATCGGCGACAATTTTGTCGGCATTTTCTTCTGTCAAAATTGGTACGTGTACGAAAATACATTTGGTGCTAAGTTGAGAATCTGCAAGGTGTTTTAAAACTGCATAATACAGGGCTTCGCAAACAAATTTTCCGGCTTCGTGACTGATTTCTGTGGCGGCTAAATCAGCGACTAGCGGTTCGAGATTAACTGCTGTTTTCAGAATGTCGCTATCGCAGCAAGCGCAGGATTCTACGGTTAATTTTTGCCGACTTTCGGCCATGCCACAGCAGATAATAGTGTCGGGTTGGAGTTGGTTGATTTGGGCGATCGCTAAATTAGGTGCTAGCTGGAAATCTACTGGCAGTTTCCTCAAAAAAGTCAGGGAATCCGGCAAATATTTTATCTGGGAAATCTTGGCTAATAAGTCGTCAGAAGAGTTGGATTTCTGATGGGGAAGCCAAGTATCAAATGAGGTTAGCAGGATTTTGGCCGTCATATTTGTGCAATAATACTGATATTGATAATATAAGGCAAGTAAGTCAATGTCTGTCATTGCAGTAGTGGACTATGACATGGGCAATCTGCACTCAGTCTGTAAAGGCTTGGAAAATGTGGGTGCAGTGCCAAAAATTACAGATTCTCCTGCGATAATCGAGCAGGCTGATGCGGTGGTTTTGCCGGGAGTTGGTTCGTTTGACCCGGCAATGCAGAATTTACGATCGCGCAATTTGATAGAACCGATAAAAAGGGCGATCGCCTCTGGAAAACCTTTTTTAGGCATTTGTTTGGGTTTGCAAATTTTGTTTGAAAGTTCCGAAGAAGGCGTAGAACCGGGATTGGGCGTTATTGCCGGAAAAGTGCGCCGATTTCGCTCGGAACCGGGTTTGACAATTCCGCACATGGGATGGAATCAATTGCAATTTACTCAGGCGAATTTGTCGTTGTGGGAAAATTTACCGTCCGATCCTTGGGTGTATTTCGTGCATTCTTATTATGTCGATCCGGTGGAGTTGGAAGTGCGATCGGCAATTGTGACTCACGGTAGTCAAAACGTGACGGCGGCTATAGCTAAAGACAATTTGATGGCCGTGCAGTTTCACCCGGAAAAGTCTTCGAGTACGGGATTGCAAATGCTGTCAAATTTTGTCAGTCTGGTGAGGGAAAAAGTACCTGCTTAGGTGGCATGAATCTTAAAAAAAACCCGGTAGATTGCCGAAACCGGGTTTGACATTTTTAAAAGTGTTCTTCCTTCTTCCTGACATCCGTTACATCTGAGATGTTCCACCATTCTCAATTACTTGTTTAGGAACAGGCAAGATGCCTGTTCCACAAGAAAATTCACTCTTTGTGGAACAGGCATCTTGCCTGTTCTTGAGAATGGTGCAAGATGTGAGTTACATCCGTTACATCCGTTACACAATCCGTTGCCGAACTTCCTTCTTCCTAAATGACTTTAAGAATCAGTGGCAATCGCCAAATCAAAACCCTGCCGGGACTCGCAACTCGCCCTACACCTTCGCGAGTCAGAGAAGCTTTATTTAATATTTGGCAAGGGACGATCGCAGATTGCAGATGGCTTGACATTTGTACCGGCAGCGGTTCGATGGGTGCAGAAGCTTTGTGTCGTCAAGCCGCGAGTGTCACTGGCATCGAACAGTCGGCGAAAGCTTGTGCGATTATCCGCGAAAACTGGGAGAAAATAGCAGACTCGTCCCAAACATTCCAAATACTGCGGGGAAACGCGACGGCGAAGTTGGCAACACTAGCGGGGCAGCAGTTCGATCGCATTTACTTCGATCCGCCCTACGCCAGCGACTTGTACGAACCTGTGTTAAACACGATCGCCAGCCAAGAAATGCTAGCACTCCTCGGCGAAATCGCGATCGAACACAGCCCGGAGCGATCGACACAACCGATTTCCGGCCTAGAAATTTGCCGCCATAAAATATACGGCAATACAGCATTAACCTTCTATACCCGCAGTGGCTGACAAGCTCAAACCGCAGCCGCCTCACTCCTGGAGGCAAAAAGAAACCGGGTTTCCTGGCGTTGGCGCCCCCGGTACTAAAAGTTTTTCCATTGGGTACAATACAAATTTTTCCGATGAAGTTAAGCTTGGTGCGTAGGTTGTCAAAGCAAGTTGCTTCAGCAATTGACGAAATAAATGGAGTTTAGGCTGAAAATAAAGACTTTCAGTTGTAACATGAACCCAAAGTGTGAGTGTGAATATTCCTAAAGGAGTGAATATGGTTCAGACACCTTCGCGCCCTCGTGGCAGCGAGTTTCCGGCTGCTAACTCGGTACAGCCAGTCAAACGCGATACGATTCTGGTGGGAGATAGCCTCCCCCTGCCCAATACCAAACTCTTCGGCACAGACGGCATTCGCGGGAAAGTTGGAGAATTGCTGAATGCACCCCTAGCCCTGCAAGTGGGCTTCTGGGCTGGACAAGTTCTACGGCAACATTCCCCCAACCAGGGGCCTGTGATTTTGGGACAAGACAGCAGGAATTCCAGCGATATGCTGGCAATGGCACTGTCAGCGGGTTTGACAGCCGCCGGTTTGGAAGTGTGGAATTTGGGATTGTGTCCCACTCCCTGCGTTGCTTATCTGGCAAGCGTTTCGGAGTCGCTCGGCGGAGTGATGATTTCGGCTTCTCACAATCCCCCAGAAGACAACGGCATTAAATTTTTCGGCTCAAACGGCTCCAAGCTGTCGCAGCAGTTGCAGGAACAAATTGAAGCGGGAATCCGGGGGGCAAAGGTTCCGGTTGCTAGCTTGGCTTTGGGACACCACTACCATCGCTCTGAGTTGGTTAAAGATTATGCCACTTCGCTCTGTGATTCGCTGCAAGAGATGAATTTGGAGGGAATGCGGATAGTTTTGGATTTGGCTTGGGGGGCGGCCGCGGGTTTGGGGCCGGCGGTGTTCGCGCAAATGGGGGCGGATGTGATCTGTTTGCACGACTCTCCTGATGGATCTCGTATTAATGTTAACTGCGGTTCTACTCATCTCGACAGTTTGCAAGCGGCTGTTTTGGAACACAATGCCGATTTGGGATTTGCTTTTGACGGCGATGCCGATCGAGTTTTGTGTGTTGACAACCAAGGTCGAACGATTGACGGCGATTACATTCTTTATCTGTGGGGTCGGCAGTTGCGCGACTCCCAACAGTTACCATCCAATTTAATTATTTCTACTGTAATGGCTAACCTCGGCTTCGAGCGAGCTTGGGAAGAATTGGGGGGCAAACTAACTAGAACCAACGTGGGAGATCAGTACGTTCACGCTGAAATGCAGCGCACTGGTGCGATGTTGGGCGGCGAACAGTCGGGACACATTCTTTGTCCGCATTACGGTATTAGCGGCGACGGTTTGCTGACAGCTTTGCATTTGGCTTCGCTGGTGCGCCAGTCCGGGGAATCTTTGGCACAATTGGTAAGTGGCAGTTTCCAAACTTATCCGCAGTTGTTGCGAAATATTCGGGTTGACGATCGCGAAAAACGCCTGAAATGGCACGAGTGCGAGGCAATGCAAAGTGCGATCGATCGTGCTACAACGGCAATGGGAGAACAGGGACGGGTTTTGGTTCGCGCTTCTGGCACTGAACCGCTAATGCGAGTTATGGTGGAAGCGGCCAGCGCCGAATTGGCTAATTTCTGGACTGAAAATTTAGTTTTAGCAGTTCAGCAACATATAGCTATCTGATGGAAATGGGGAATTGCTAAAACTTTTGAGTTTTGAGTTTTGAGTTTTGAGTTGAAATCTTTTAATTCAAAATTCATAAATCAAAATTTCTAACTATTAATTTCGAGTTTTAATCAACTTCTCCAAAAATAACGAGTGGGGCAGGCATCCTGCCTACCCTTAACTTTATTTGCACTCAATTGTGTGATGATGATTTCTGTTGTGATACCCACCTACAACCGCGAACAACCTCTGCGAGAGACATTGGCTGATGCGATTCGGCAAAATTATCCGAATTTTGAAGTGCTGGTAATCGATCAAACTCGCACCCACGAATCAGAAACTCAAGTTTATTTAGAAGAATTGGCAAATGCTGAGAAAATTCGCTGGTTTCGGGTAGATTGGGCGAGTTTGCCGGCTGCTCGAAATTATGCAGTGCGGCGCGCAGTTGGAGAGATTATTTTATTTATTGATGATGATGTACAATTGCCAGATGGTTTTTTGGCGGCTCACGCTGGCAACTATTTAGAAAAACCCGATGTGGGATGTGTGGCGGGCAGGGTTTTTGACAGAATGAAACTGGATAATTCTGGAGGCGATTTGGCGATCGAATATTTGCCATCAGAAGCTATGGATGCGGGGATTGCCTGGTATTTTATCGATTTGGTGCATACAGTAAAACCGCAGCAGGTGCTCTCGGCTAGAGGCTGCAATATGTCATTTCGCCGACAGGTTTTTGCCGAATGCGGGCTGAGGTTTGACGAGCGGTTTGCAGGGAGTGCGGTGCGGGAGGAGTCGGATTTTTGTTTGAGATTGCGATCGACTGGCATGAAAATTTGGTACGATCCCAATGCGTCTTTAGTTCACTTGGGGGAAGAGAGCGGGGGCTGTCACGATGTCAGCACGCGATCGATCGAGTATCAAGTCACATTTTATCACAACCATTTCCTCATGGGATTGAAAAATTTAACAGCCTTTCAATGCCTGCGATTTTTTGCCAAACTGTTTGACTGCCACGTTTGGGGAAATCCACCTTGTTATAAAAGCCACTCGCCCATTAAAATTATAACTAGATTTGCTTTTTATATCCTGGGTTTTCTCAGTGCTATAAATACACTAATTCAATCTCTGTGGAATGATGGACAAACTTACACCCATCAAGACAAGATTAACGCTCAATAATTCCCAATTCCCAATTCCCAATTCCCCATGCCCCATTCCCAATGCCCAATGCCCCATTCCCAATGCCCCATGCCCCATTCCCAATGCCCAATGCCCAATGCCCCATGCCCCATTCCCCATTCCCAATAAATGAGAATTCTCGTGGCTAGTCACACCTATATTGTGGACATTAATCGGGAAAAATTCAAGATATTAGCCAACCTAGAACCCGATATTGAAGTAACAGTTGTAGTGCCGCAGCGTTGGAAACCGGGAGGCGTACAAAATAAAATTATAGAAACGCAATTTTATGAAAAAGGCTCATTTAAAGTAGTCCCAGTTTCCAACTTTAGTCAAAACAATCAAGGGTTACTAACTTTTGGTATAGATTTAATTGAAGTTCTGCAAAAAATTAAACCGCAGATAATTCAAGTTGAACAAGGTGCAAAATCTCTTGCTTGCGCTCAGTTAATCTTACTCAATAAACTCCTAAAACTGCAAGCAAAAAATATATTATTTACTTGGTGGAATCTGCCTTATCAATTGAAGTGGCCCGTTTCAGTCTTAGAAAATTACAATCTTCAGCACACCGACGGAATTATTGCAGGCAACCTAGATGGAGCTAAAATTTTGCGGCAGCGGGGCTATCAAGGTGCGGTAAAAGTAATGCCACAACTCGGCGTAGATGAAACTTTGTTTCGCCCCACTGGTAAAGACGCTGATTTATCGCGCAGCTTTGGCATTAAACCGACCGATTTTGTGGTAGGATTTGTAGGTCGATTTGTCGAAGAAAAAGGATTGTTGACTTTAGCTGAAGCCTTGGCAGGGTTGAAAAAAATCTCTTGGAAGTGGCTGTTAGTAGGACAAGGAAAATTGCGGAAGCACCTCGCCGAAAAATGTATTGAAGGGGGAATCAGCGACCGAATAATCTGGGTAGAAAGCGTTTCCCACGAAGAAATTCCCCCTTACATTAACTTAATGAACTGTTTGGTATTGCCCTCGCAAACCAGCTATAAATTCAAAACTCTGACCACGGTGGGCTGGAAAGAACAATTCGGTCACGTTTTAATTGAAGCGATGGCCTGTCACATTCCGGTTATTGGTTCCGACTGCGGGGAAATTCCCCACGTCATCGGCGATGCGGGGTTATTATTCCCAGAAGGAAATGCAGGGGTTTTGCGAGAGTGTTTGCAGAAATTGATGGAGCGGCGGGAGTTGGCGGCCGATTTGGGCGATCGGGGTTATCATAGAGCGATGAGCAATTATACAAATAAAGCTTTAGCTGAGCAGTTATTGGACTTCTACAAAGAATTGTTGTAACTTTTAGCAGTATAATGCAAGTGTTAAATAAAAACTGTAGTAAATGTCTATTCCTTCCGAGATACGCTCTTTGGTTGACGAACTCTACCAGGTACTAGACGATAGCGATCGCCAAGCAACGCAGGGACTTTTTGCACTTAGAAGAGCAATGTCTCTTTTTCCCCAGAATGAAATACTGATGCAATACTTTTCTTCGATCAGTAATTTTCAATTCTGCGTATCAGGTGTTCGCTTACAAGCAGAGCACATTGTGGGCAATGTATTGATGGCTGGTGTGCCCGATGAAGATGTTCAAAAAGCAGGAGATTATTTAGCAGCCTTGCTACATATGGCTCCTGAATCGAAAATTATGATAGACAAAGTAGTTGAGAGATTAGAAGCATTGCCATGAAACAATTACCAGATGAAAGCCAACTCCTGGAAATCCTGGAAATTGTGAAAGCCGCAGAAGCCAAAGCCAGTGAAATGTATGAATTTTCCAAGACAATGGCTCACAATACCCAAATTACAGCCACAAAAAGAGAAGAAGCTGAACAGCTAGACGGGCAACCTTTTTCAGATAATTAAATTTGTAATGGGAGATGTTGGTATGTGGATTTAAATAACTATCCCTGATGCGAATTCTCCAAATTATCCCCTCAATTTCCCTCGTCTACGAAAGTTGCAGGGCTTACGCATGGGGCGGCTATAAACCCGGTTTCTACGACTTTCTCCCTCATCAATCAGGAATAAAACCGTTAAGTTCTTCGACTAGCAAATGTACTGTTGTTGAAGGATTATCACTTTCAGGGTTGGGGCGATCGTATTCCTGTAAAAGCCGTTTGGCGTGTTTAATTGCATCCTGCTGTTTGTCTTTTAGTTCCTCATAAATCGTCTCGCTGTTTTTCTTATACTCGTGTCCCAATAACTTGGTTAGCATATTTTGATAATCTTTGCGAGAAATTCCCGTATTATAAAAATGGAAGTGCAGCAAATACCACAATTCAAAAGCATCATTTGAATAAGCTACTTTAATGCCGTTATTTTGGGCAATATTTATAGCTGCATTGAAATTTTGCGCGTCGTTAGGATTTTTAGGGTTGTTATCGCGATCGAACACGCACCAAAAGCGGTCTGTTTCGTCGAATTCTGAGTCGTTTTTTAACTCAATAGCTTTTGTTACTAAACTATTCGTATTTCTTCCTTCTCCTCTGATATCCAGGTTAATTACCTTTGTGTCTACCGGGAAACTTTTAAAATAGTTGGGTTCTGTTTTCTCACCTTCGCACACGATTAAAAACCATCTTCTACTTTTATCTTTTCGATTGTAGTAATCAATCTTGCTTCTAGACGAACTTTTTTTACTCATGAAGTTCACCTATTAGTTCTTTGAAATTACCAATAAAAGGGATAGCGCCATACTTGCCGATAATGTAATCGCGCTCGAATGAGGCATCTTTCCCGACTTTATACTCTACCAAAGAGTACAAATCAGTAGCACCCTTGTTATCCTTTTCAGTAAACCATATTTGATCCTTACGAAAAGTTTTGCTACTGAGCAAGTTTGTGTCGTGTGTCGTGAATATAAGCTGTGCGTTGTGCGGATTAGTCTCGTTAGAATTGAATAAGCAGATTAATTCGCGAGTAATCAGCGGATGAAGTCTGGCATCAAGTTCATCAATTAATAAAATCTTTCCTGTTCTTAAACTATCCAGGAGAATGCCTGCTAATGCAAACAGTTTGTTGGTTCCCTCAGATTCATGCTTTTCGATATCAAATAATTCTATAGCAGTCTGTTTCCCATTAGCATCATATTTGGGGTGAGATGTCTGCACCGTAGTTTGGGTTTCAGAATTAGGGTATAAACTACTATAGGAACCCCCGTATTTTGCTGTATTATCAGAAATAGAAAATACAGGAGTATTTACCCGCTCAATATCTAAAATACCTAAGTCTAATTTTTTAATAAATTCAATAATATCGTGTCTGTGCCCTGCGTTCTCAAAAGACTCTAAAGTTTCCTTGCGGTATTGCCTATCTTGCAAGCCTGATATCAATTGCAAAGTTTTACTGAACCACCGCAATATTTTACCAGAAATTTTACCATTAAATTGTGCGACTACAGAAAGAAATAAAGCATTACTTCGGGTTTTATCGATAATTCCTTGTCCCTCTGGGAAATCATCTAATATATAATTATCAAAATCCCGTTCAAAAAGCATTTTTTCTTCACTGTCATCAGATTGAAATAGCCACTCAGAAACAACTTCCCGCGCGTTCACCTCAAAACCGTACCTAAAAGTTTTGTCTTCTAGTAGAAAAACGATTTCAAAGAAAGACGGCTCTTTTTCTGTCTCCGTACTTAGCCTGAATGCTTCAATATCGATCGCGTCTGAAACTTGCGTTTCTTTGGATGAGTTTAGGACAAACCATTTCATAAAGTTAATAGCAGCAACAATGTTGCTCTTACCACTGGCGTTAGCTCCATAAATAGCAGCACTTTTGAGTAAGCTTAACTTATCATTAATTGGGAATACATTATTTTCATCCAGCTCTTTGTCTTCCTCAGTAATTGACGAGGCTACCATGCTGAGGGTGACAGTTTCTTTAAAAGATTTGTAGTTGCCGACGCTGAATCCAATCAGCATAACTTGCCTCCGATCGCCTAAATTAGTATAACGTGCAAATTTTGCAATTCTTTATATAATAACACAACCAGCTACCTCAGCTAACACCAAGTGCTAACCATGCGAATTCTCCAAATTATCCCCTCAATTTCCCTCGTCTACGGCGGGCCGAGTCAAATGGTACTCGGACTTTCTGCAGCCCTCGCAGCAAAAAACATTGATGTCACCATTATCACCACAGATTCTAACGGAGATATCGGTCAAATTCCCTTAGATGTTCCTCTGAATGAACCAATAAAACAAAGCGGTTATCAAATTATTTATTTCCGCTGTTCTCCGTTTCGTAGATATAAGTTTTCTCTCTCGTTATTGCAGTGGTTGAATGCAAATGCACAACAATTTGACCTCGCCCACATTCACGCTCTTTTCTCACCGGTAACTACCTTTGCCGCCACAATTGCTAGATATCACAACTTGCCATATATTATGCGTCCCTGCGGTATGCTTGACCCCGCCGATTTGCAGAAAAAAAAGCGCTTGAAACAGATTTATGCCACGCTTTTAGAACGCCCTAATTTAGCAGGTGCTGCTGCAATTCATTTCACAAGTAAAGAAGAAGCTAAAATCTCAGAAAGATTTGGTTTGGGTAGCACAGGCAAGATGCCTGTGCCACAGGATTTGGTGATTCCATTGGGGGTGAGGGCAGATTTTTATTCTGATATATTGCCGGATTCTGAAATACCAATAATATTATTTATGTCGCGGATTGAACCGAAAAAAGGGTTAGATTTGCTAATTCCTGCACTGGAAAGTCTTTTGGCAGAAGGCATAAATTTTCACTTTATTTTAGCAGGTTCTAATCCGCAAGATGCAGGTTATGAAACAAAAATTAAAGAAAAAATCCAAAATTCCAGTTTAGGACAATCTACAACAATAACTGGCTTTGTGAGCGGTGATTTAAAAGTTGAACTATTGACAAAAGCCGATTTATTTGTATTGCCTTCTTATTACGAAAACTTTGGCATTGCTGTAGCAGAAGCAATGGCCGCCGGTGTACCTGTCGCCATTTCCGATCGCATACATATTGCGGAAGACATACAGCAAGCAGAAGCCGGTTGGGTGGGGCCTTTGGAAGTAGGGGCGATCGCCCATTCAATCAAATCAGCACTTCTGAATCCACAGGAACGTCAACGCCGGGGATTGAACGGCCAAGAGTACGCAAGAAAGCATTATAACTGGGATGCGATCGCCCAGCAAACCATCGATGCTTACCAGCAGATTTTGGCATCTAAGTAAGTTCCGTTACCAACTCATTAGTAATACAGCGGTTCCCGCTGTAATGCGGTACACTTAATTAATCCTCAACTTTTAAGAAATTGGGAAAGTTAATTGCTGCTACTGTACCTCATAAGAGCGGGAACTGCTGTATGTCTATACTCACACAAACTCTGGAAAAAATTGTCAACTGGCTGCAAGTTAATGACCCTGAATCAATTTCTGGATTACGCCCGGGTTTGACTGACCCAGAAATTGAAAAACTAACTCATGCTCTTCCCTTAGCTCTTCCTTGGGAAGTCAGTGAAATTTACCGCTACTGCAATGGAATGATTGCACTAACTCCTTCTTTAGTTTTAGAATCACTGGAGGCAGCTATTGAAAACACTCGTTACGCTGACTGGATGAGAGGAAACACAATTCCAAATTCTAGCCCTATAATGCCTCTTTTTCATGGAGACGGGAAAGATTTCTATTATGTTATTTGCGATCGAGAAAATGACTCTCCAGTTTGGTGTCTATTTGTAGGAGAAAAACCGAGAATGTATGCTGCTAGTTTAACTAGCTTAATATTAACCACTTGGGAATGTTATGAAATGGGGGCTTATTACATTTATTTTTATCGAGAATATGGTTATTCTTATATAGAGGAAGACTTAGAAAAGTTCGAGGAAATTTTCCAAAATTACAACCCCGACCAGATGGATACTTGGAGATATATATGGAAACTTTAATTGAAGCTTTGGAAAGAATTATGAATTGGCTAAGGGAGCATCAGCCAGACTATGCTGCTTCCTTTTTGCCTGGGCTTAAATATAGTGAAATTCAGGCAGCGGAAACCGAATTGGGATTTAAACTGCCCCCAGAAATTTATGAACTTTACCAGTGGAGAAATGGAACAGAAGAAGATGCTAAGGCGGTATGCTTTCCCACCATGCAGTTCTTGCCTCTTTCTACAGCTATGGAGTGTAGTCAAGGATGGAATGGATATATTTTAGAAGAAAAAACAATTATAGAGGATAGTAAATGGTATGAAACAAGTCCTTTGTTTATATTTCTTGAAGACAATTGTGACAGTTGTGGTATTCCTATTGTTGACTATCAAATAGAAAAATCACCAGTAGTTGTTCTTGGTGAAGGAGAAATGCCCCATATTTTTTATACAAGTCTCACTGACATGATGTTGACTTTAGCAGAATGCTACGAAACAAACGCATACTACTTAGATAAAGATGGATATATTGAAGAAGATGAGTGTAAAGCTGCTGTGGCTTTACGCAAATACAATAGCGATATTAATAAAACAGCAGTATCAATTTTTCAATCTATCCTGTTAGAGCCACTAGATTTTTCAACACTAGACTATTCAAACAGTAAGTTGCTTGGGCAAGTGGCTGAAGTTACAACCGTTATTAGTAGATTTAAAGATCCAAGAAGTGTTGATGTGTTATTGGAAGCTTTACAGATTTCGAGTCAAGCTAAAGGTTTAGGTAGAGATGGAGTTTGTTCTTGGGTAATAAAGGCTCTAGGTGAAATGTCTGATGTTAGGGTGTTACAGCCACTGACTAATGCTTTGCAAGATGATTCTTCATTTGTTAGGAAAGAAGCTCAAGAAGCTTTGTCAAAATTTAGATATAATATGGGTTAAACAGAGTTATGACTCCGACAGCGGACGGGGAATATAAATAGTTTATTTAGCTAAGGATTCAATCAAAAAGGTTGGGAGGGCATGATTTTTATAACTTATATTTTGTCATTAAAAACTACTTTGATTCGATAAATTACTCTGAAAAATGCGCGGCCCTCGATAATGATAGTTGACTGTAGGGTGCGTCGCTATCAGATGTTCACTCTTTCTTTGTAGATTCTCGCTCGCGACGCACCTTACCACACGATTAAACCGCTCTTGACGCAAAGCCAGAGAAGAGAAAGATGAATAATTCCGATGTCAACGGATTTGATATAATTCAGAAATATTATTACTGTTTTAGCTGCAATACTTGTCAACAAAACTCTGCAATCCTGCCTGATATCCTGCTCCTACCGCTTGAAATCTCCACTCTCCATTCTTTCTATACAAACGACCAAATTCTACAGCAGTCTCTAGCGAAAAATTCTCTTTCAATTCATACCGAACCAGTTCGCTTTTGGTATCCAAATTGGTAATTTTGATAAAAGCATTTTTGATATTACTAAAATTTGCCTTGATTTTATCGGCTTCGTCAATAGTCACAACAAAAGTTATTTCCTCAATTTCCGGATTAACTCTTTTTAAGATAACGCCGTAAATAGTTTTATTCTCTTGATTTCGGTTGTTTTTATCCCGAATCACTTGCAGTACCGAATTGTCAAAGGATTGCAAATTATTGTAAAAGATCAAATATTTATCGTTAGGTATTTTGCCGTCAGCACCTAACATAAACGCAGAGACATCAATCTCGTAGCTTTTTCCTGCCTCTGTCACCTGCCAACCGAGGGCGATCGCCATTTTTTTTAAACCGGGCGCTTCTTTAGAAAGATTAAATCTCTCACCCTTACTTAATTGCATTGCCATCTGCTTATTTGTTAAACATCAAACTTTATAGCGTTAATGTTAATATTAAGTGGGACACTAACTTTTCTTCTTTAATAAAACTTAATATTTTGCCTCTAATAGCGGGCCGGATTAAAAATATGTGCTACCGCTCTCCGAATTTATTGAGATTTACTTAGAGAGAATTACCTAAGCAAAAACCGGGTTTTATACAAAACCCGGTTTCGGCAATTGAACTTAATTTGACTCTACTTTTGAGCATTTTCAGAACTAGGTGGCAGCGTCACAAAATTACCAAAAGCTCCAACCGTTTGATAGCTTTTTTTGCCCAGTTCAGTTGTATAAATGCTGACAACGCCTAAATTCTGACGCTCCGTTGTATTGTCGAGCAAGCTTTCGATCGTGCCCCGCTGCGAAGTCAGCAAATTCTTGCAACTGCCGATCAAAGTATCTGTAATGCCGCCCAAAGCTTTCGGCACGCGAGAATCTTTGCACACAGTGCTTTCCAACTCGTTTTGGAGTACGCCGGAAGCATAAGTTAGGTATTGATCTCTCCCAGGATTTGTAAATGCCATGCCGGCAGCCAGAAGAGTCATGGCGATCGCGACTTTTCCCACATTGCCTAAAAAATTAGAAGTTGGCTTGTTAGTATTCATTGCGTTATCAATATTCATTTTTTTTAGCCCCGTTGATTTATAAGCTTCTCTTGATTTAAACTACACCTCCTCAGAAACAGATTTCCGAAAGGAGGGGACAGTTTTTAGATTGGAGGCCCGTTGCGAGTAAGTCTCTCACTGGTTTACCTTCCTTTTACGTTTCCCCCTCCCTCAAATCCGGTAAATTTTCAACAAAACATTTAGCTGGTTAGCTGGTTCCTAGGCTGTGCCTGGGAACCGAGATCCAGAGGCTCTGCCTCGCTAATCCTCGCTTTGGAAGAGGCAGAGCCTCTGGATCTGCATCCCCAGGCAGAGCCTGGGAACGAGGAATTTAAACTTAGTTTCGCTTTGATTTTTGCCGATCAATCTCCCGCTGCAACTCTTCAATCTGACGGCGCAAAGCCTCCGTCTCGCTGTTAGGCGTTTGGGACTTCACATCAACCGCACCCTCAGCTACAGCCCGCTTGTAGTTCCCCAGCTTAATTTGGCGGTATTCCTCGGAACTTGCCCAGTCTCGCAAATACCGCAGGCGTTCCACGGGGAAAGGGTGACTCAGCATCACGCCTTGGCCGCCGTTGTAAAGTAAAAATTTATACACTTGGTTGAGATTGTCTCGATCGAGCTCTTGATAGTTGTCAGACTGGCGGATAAATTCTTGCAAACTGCATTGGTCAGCATATTTACTGCTAACTCCCGCAAGTTGCATCATCGTCTTCATCACACTGTTCAAGTCATCCGTTACCAACAAAGCCGCCCGATCTGCCGATAATTCAGCCTTGCGCCGCCACTCGTAAAAAGCGAAAATTAAACCGCTACCGACCATATTTCCCAGCCCGAAAGTCATCTCGCCAATGGTCGAGGCAACGCTCATCGCCCACGTCGCCATTTGATTTAAAGTTGGATGGCCGCATTTAATGTGTCCCAACTCGTGAGCCAAGACAACCCGAATTTCTTGCTCTTCCAATAAGTCTAAAAGACCAGTGTTTAATACTACATAAGGCTGGTTTTTCCCCAGGGCATAGCTGTTAACTGAGGGATTCTGAGAAACAAATAAACCCGGTTCAGGAAAAACATCTAAAGCCTGCACGCACTCCCGAAATATATGATAAATGCTGGCATATTGGCGAGGCCCGACTTGAATGCTATTTCCCATTAGGTAAACGAATTGCGGTCGTTCGTAGACAAATTCTACAAATTTGCTGGCAATTAAGTCAAATCCAGGCACGCTGCGTAACGCTTCCTCAGCTTGGCGATCGAGGGGATGCTGAAATGCTTCGCTAGAAATTCCCGTATAAGTAGGCATAGTTGTTGCAAAAGTTACATTTAAGATATCAGTAATGCCATCGCTGCTGGTGCTAGCTGGCGCCTGACTTATAATATTATCGCGACAAATATTGAACTGTTGTGGAACAGACCGAAAAGCCTGTTCAAATTAGCGTTAAAATTGTGGTTCTGGTACAGGCGCGATCGACAAACATCTTTCACAGTGCCTGTGTATCGCCTCCCCCAAAAATTGGAACGTGCAAACATGGCTATCCTGCGACTCGAAAACGGTACAACCTACACTCAAGAGAGCGACATTACCCGAGAACTCGCTTCCTTAAACATTCAACTCAACCGCTGGCCCGTCGGTGACAGCGCTGAAATCCAAAATTTGTTAGCTAAAGATGCTCTTGACGACAATCAAAAAGAGCAAGTGCTGCAAGCCCTCGACGGCTACTTTCAACAACTCAAGGAAACCGCAGGCTATCAATCGCGAGACTTAATTGTACTGCACCCAGACATTCCCAACCTGGACACCTTGCTGTCCAAATTCAACAAGTGCCACATCCACGCCGATGATGAAGTCCGCTATATCGTAGCAGGCGAGGGCATTTTCGGCTTCGTGCGGCCCGACGGTAGCCAAGTCGAACTCACTGTGCAGCCGGAAGAATTTATCAACGTGCCGGCGAATACAGAACACTGGTTTTATTTGACAGCAGCCCGGAAAGTTAAAGCGGTGCGCTATTTTACCACGCAAGAAGGCTGGACGCCGGAGTATACGGATACCGAAATTCGATCGCGTTTAGCTGCTGTTTGAACTGAGATGTTGCACCATTCTCAATAAGCTTTTTATGAACAGGCAAGATGCCTGTTCCACAAAGAGTGAATTTTATTGTGGAACAGGCATCTTGCCTGTTCTTGAGAATGATGCAAGATGTGAGTTTCGATGCGTAAGTCCCGCAGTTGACGGTTGACAGTTGACGGTTGACGGCAATCTTCAAATCATCTAAAAATCCTCAAATCCAGCCTCAAATTTTGTGGTTTGAAGATCGCAAAATACTCAAAGCAACCGCCTCCGCCACCTTAATCCCATCAATCCCCGCCGACAGAATTCCACCCGCATATCCTGCACCTTCCCCAGCAGGATAAAGGCCTTCTGTATTCAAACTTTGATAATCTTCCTTGCGTTTAATCCGAATTGGTGAAGAAGTGCGCGTTTCCACCCCAGTCAAAACCGCATCATCCATCGCAAATCCTTTAATCTGTTTGTCAAAAGCCGGAAGTGCTTCGCGGATGGCTGCGATCGCATAATCTGGCAAACTTTCGCTCAAATCTGTCATCACAACTCCCGGCGTATAAGACGGCTGCACAGCGCCTAGCGCCGTGGAAGGGCGATTCGCCAAAAAATCACCCACAAGCTGCCCAGGGGCGTTGTAAGTGCCACCTCCTAACTCAAATGCCCGTTCTTCTAGGCGACGCTGAAACTCAATTCCCGCTAAGGGATGACCGGGATAATCCTCCGGCGTGATACCCACCACAATCCCGCTGTTAGCATTGCGTTCATTGCGAGAATATTGACTCATCCCATTAGTAACAACTCGCCCCGGTTCTGACGCAGCCGCTACTACCAAACCACCCGGACACATACAAAAACTATACACAGAACGACCGTTTTGGCAATGGTGAACCAGTTTGTAATCGGCGGCACCCAAAAGCTTATGGCCGGCCCGATCGCCAAAACGACAGCGATCGATCGTAGTCTGCGGATGTTCCACCCGAAAACCAATGGAAAAAGGTTTAGCCTCGATGTAAACCCCGCGCGAAAACAACATTTCAAAAGTATCGCGGGCGCTGTGCCCCACCGCCAGAACTATATAATTACTAGCAATATATTCTCCACTGGCTAGGGTAAGTCCCTGCACTTTTCCATTTTCGATGTGGATATCTTCCACACGACTTTGAAACCGAATTTCTCCGCCTAATGATTCAATTTGGGCGCGAAGACTTTGGACAATTCCCACCAGTTTGAACGTGCCAATATGCGGTTTATTAATATATAAAATTTCTGGTGAAGCTCCCGCATTCACAAGTTCCGTCAGCACCTTCCGCCCATAATGCTGAGGATCTTTAACTTGGCTGTAGAGTTTGCCATCGGAAAAAGTACCCGCACCACCTTCGCCAAACTGGGCGTTAGATTCTGGGTTGAATTCTGTTTTTTTCTTCCAAAATCCAAAGGTATCAACCGTGCGATCGCGCACTGCTTTTCCGCGTTCTAAAAGGATGGGGCGAAACCCCATTTGTGCCAGCATTAGACCTGCAAACATCCCGCACGGCCCTGTACCAATCACAATGGGGCGAATCGTCAAATTGCTGGGGGCTTTGGCTACATAGCGATAACTCGTGTCTGGCGTTACCATTACATGAGGATCTTTTTTGAAGCGTTGGAGAAGTTGCTTTTCCTGTGTCGTCTCTACATCCACAATATAGACAAGGAGAATTTCTACTTTTTTACGAGCATCGTAGCTGCGCTTGAAGATGGAATAGCTGAGCAATTCTTCGGGGGGAATTTGCAGCTTTTTGAGAATGGCGCTGGCGATCGCATCTTGAGGATGATCTAGGGGGAGTTTTATTTCGGTTATTCTTAACATATAGCAGAGGGAAGTTCGGCAACAGATTGGGTAACGGATTTAACTGAGATGTTGCACCATTCTCGCTTAGCAACAGGCAAGATGCCTGTTCCACACCCACTCAATTTTATTCAACAACAGGCAAGATGCCTGTTCCACACCCACTCAATTTTATTCAACAACAGGCAAGATGCCTGTTCCACACCCACTCA
>NZ_JAUBTI010000086.1:26069-28757 GCF_036702415.1 Microcoleus sp. D3_18a_C4
ATTTTATTCAACAACAGGTAAGATGCCTGTTCCACACCAACTCAATTTTATTCAACAACAGGTAAGATGCCTGTTCCACACCAACTCAATTTTATTCAACAACAGGCAAGATGCCTGTTCCACACCCACTCAATTTTATTGTGGAACGGGCCGAAGAGCCCGTTTCTAAACAGATTTAAATTGTAGATTGAAGAAGCGTTATAATAAACAAAAAATTAAGTTTTGTAAAGACCCTTGACTGCAACATTTACACCCAAAAACAGCCGCACCTGGCACGCTCTCAACCCCCTGTGGCAAGGAGCCGAAGACGCAGTACAGAAGGGTTTGCCCCACACCAAGCTTGCACCGGCGTGGCAAATACTGCTCCTGGGCGACGGTTCCCCCACCCGTCACCTGCAACTGCTGACAGGGGAACCCACAGAAGTAGATGTGATCGATATGTCTTTAGTGGGTGAAGACGCAGACGGCGCACCAGAGCAAATTGTCGCGGTTCCGGGGCCGCGCCTGCGCCGACAAGTGTGGCTGCGGACTGCTTCGGGACAGCGTTTAGCCTATGCGACTTCTTGGTGGGAAGCAAGCCATGTAGACGAATATTTACAAAATAAATCTTTGCCAATTTGGGCCAGTTTAGCGCGGCTGCGAACAGAATTGTATCGCGATGTGCAGGGCATTTATTGCGGTGATTCCGTGGCTTTGGAGTCAGCTTTTGAACAGTCGGGGCCTTTTTGGGGGCGACACTATTTGTTTTGGCATCACGGTAAACCATTGACTCTGATTTATGAGGTTTTTTCTCCTTATTTAACTAAGTATTTGGGGCCGATGCAATTGGATGTTGATTGAGACTGAGATATTGCACCATTATCAAGAACAGGCAAGATGCCTGTTCCACAAGAAAATTCACTCTTTGTGGAACAGGCATCTTGCCTGTTCATAAACAGCTTATTGATAATGGTGCAAAATTTCAGTTGAGATTGAGTTCTTGCACGATTATCAATAAGGCTTTCAGGGCGGGCTAGAAGCCCAACCCCTACTCCCCACAAGAAAATTTACCGATTGTGGAACAGGCATCTTGTGGCTTTCAGGGCGGGCTAGAAGCAACGGCCCACAAGAAAATTTACCGATTGTGGAACAGGCATCTTGCCTGTTCTTAAGAATAGTTCCGCCGAAATTTCACTCGCAAACCGTCGCGGGGATGCGGAGTCGGTACTCGGATTAAATTCACATCTTGATCCGGTAAAAGCTCCCACTCGTACTCCCGAACAATCTTTGCTGCAAACAACTTCATCTCTAACCGCGCAAATTCTTTGCCCAAACATTCTCGCAAACCGCCACCAAATGGCACGTAGCTGAACGGTTTAGCCGATCGCTCGGAGCTAAATCGATCGGGATCGAATCGATCGGGTTCGGGATAAACTGCGCTATCCTGATGCGTCTGATTGATTTGATAAAGTACCATCCAACCCTTGGGAATTTCGTAGCCTCCGAACTCGCAAGCATTAATTACCTGCCGAAAGCCGCCTCCCACTGGCGGAACCAACCGCAGCACTTCTCGCATAACCTGTTCTAAATAAGTCATTTCTTTGAGCTGTTCCAAGGTTAGCGCTTCCGTAGCGGGGAACTGTTGCTGTTCGGCGCGGACTTTTGCCATCACATCGGGATTTTGAGCTAGCAGAAGACAAAAAGAGGCGATCGCCGAAGTTAAAGTTTCGTGTCCCGCAAACAGCAGCAACAGCACTTGATCTTTTAACTCCTCCAAACTCAAACTATTTCCCTCGTCATCGCGAGCCGAAATCAGCAAACTCAAAGCATCATTGCCGCTAGGGGTTCCTTGCTGGCGATCTATAATAATCTTTTCAAGTTCTGCCAACAGCAGCTTTCGACACTTTTTCGCCTTGCCAAACTGACTCCAAGGCACATCTAAAGGAATCGAAAATAAACCATTGCACCACGTTTCAAAATAATGTCCTAGCGCCGTTTCCGAACCATTATCAATCCCTACTAACAACTTACCCGCAACATCAAAAGTATAATTTCTCAGTTCGGGATACCAAGTCAGCGTTTCCATTTTGGCCCATTTTTCCAAATAGCGCTGAGTGGTATCTTCCATCGCGCCGATGTAGCCGGCCAAAGCTCGCGGTTGAAACGCTTGGTACAGCAACTTGCGCCGATTTTGGTGGTTAGCACCCGTTTGCAACGCTAAGGAAAGTGGCCCTAAAAGCGCTTTCGTGCTGGCAGGCCAAGTCACAGCAAAATATTGGTTTTCATTGCTTAAAACAAACAAATTAGCCTCTTGGCCACACACAAACACGGTAGGCTGTCCGAAAATGCTGGTTTTGAAAAGGGGCCCGTACTGCTGGTGGCGTTTTTTGGCAAATTGGGAATCTTGCAAAAAGTTGATAGTATCGCCAATTAGGGGTAAACCAAAACTGCCGGGAGGTAATGCCATTTTAGATTTTAGATTTTAGATTTTAGATTTTTAATATCATATCAATTTTAGTTGGAGGGCGGGCAATACGCATCAGACAAATTTCGGGTCAAATAACTTTTTTCTATTTGTAGCCTGTAGGGCGTCAGTCTTAATATTGGTAGAAAAAATGGTGGTTTTGCCAACTGACCACGAATTTCAAAGGTGGTACCCGCCACGTGATTTATCCGTGGAATCAATCCAAAATCTAAAATCGAAAATCC
>NZ_JAUBTI010000087.1:0-28687 GCF_036702415.1 Microcoleus sp. D3_18a_C4
CGTCCTTTTTGGACGGGCGGGACGCCCATCCCACAAAGTTGTGGAAGTTATTTAATTCTCATTCCTTATTGAAAATTGTTGACTGTTGACTGTTGACTGTTGACAAGCGAAATATTTTACACCTAATTTCCAGCTTCCCGATTCATCTGTAGAGTCAATTCTAAAATCTAAAATCTAAAATCTAAAATCGACTGGCTGTTGACTGTAGAAGGAGGGGTGGAAAAACTCAATGGTTGAGTCTTAACAGTCAACTCGATTTTATTATTACGATGCAACCGGAAACGATATAAGGGGGGTGAAAAACCAGGTTTATCCCTCCAGGACTACCAGTAATAAATTTTCTCCCCCTTTCGCAAAAATACACATCAAAGAAACCGGGTTTTTTAACTATTGTCAAGGGATACAACGAAGTATTTTGGTAAAACAACCAGGTAGCGGGGCAAATTTATTGTGATCTAGTTTACTAAACTCCACAAAAATTATTAAGTTTTAATAATGATCCAGCGTTGATTTTTTGATAATTTCTTATTTATTCGCTAAATTAATCACAATTTGTTATATAGCAATCCTTGCAGAAGTCGTACAAAGATGTGTAGTGCCTTTCTTTGCCTACCCCGGCCTCATTGGGGCAACCGGGCGTGGGTTTGGCCCCTACAAGAATTACACAAATGATGCGAGGATTGTTATAGTTGGTGCAGGAGATTTTCGATAATAATTAGCAAAAAAACGCTTGAGAAGAAGCAAAATAGATACCAAACAACCTAAACCCTTGGCTAAATGACAAAAAAAAAGGAATTGTAGCAGTCACAAAAAGTTTGGCTAGCTACATAAATATTGGTTGTTTGCTAAGCCCAGCCAGCGATTACTACGAGTTAAAACAAATTTTTATATTTATTTGTCGCCGGTTAGAATAGTATAAAAATGCTTAACAAAAAAAGGAACATGGAGATGTCTACAAAACAGACTTTCTCTTGCTCGTTAGAGAAAATCCTAGAAAAAGTTTCAGAAATTGCACTTCAACTCAACGAGTTAGAGGAGCTGGAGACAATTTTGCAATGTGCGGTAGAAGAAAGCAGGGTGCTGCTGCAAGCCGATCGCGTGATTATTTATCGTTTCCTACCGCATAGAGATGGCGTAGTATTTGCTGAATCGGTTGATGCCCAGTGGCCGCAAATCCTAGGAAAACAGATTTACGATCCTTGCTTTGAAGCTACCTGGGTAGAGCGTTACAGCCAGGGACAAACGAGCAGCATTTCTGATATTCACAGCGGTCATCTTCAAGCTTGTGATGTCGAATTGCTCGATCGCATCCAGGTTCAGGCAAATTTAGTTGTGCCAATCTTGCTAGATGGCAAACAGCAGCAATCTCCGAAGCTTTGGGGACTGTTGATTGGTCATCAATGCCGAAGTCCGCGTCAGTGGGAACCTCTGGATATTCAGATCGTGCAACACGTTGCAGCGCAGATCGGGTTGAGGATGCGGCACCTGGAATCTCACCACCCGGTGCCGCCTTTCCATCAACCGCCGGAACTCAAAACAGAACCGAATCAAACCGATCCCAATACAGAAAGCGCGCCAAGAGTCAATCATCAAAATTGTCTACAGCCAGAGTTTGCCTGTTCCCTCAGCGGCGATATTGTCCACCTCAAAGCCTTTGACTTGTTGCAAAACCCGATCTGGATATTTGATATTGAGGATTGGCAAATCCGCTGGGCCAACCAAGCCTCCTTGTACCTGTGGAATGTTTCGACGCGGCAGCAACTCGCGAGCCACAACTTTAGCGATATGTTGTCAGAGTGTACTCGGATTCGCTTGCAGGGCTATCAGCAGCAGTTTGAGCAAGGCCAAACCTTGTCCGAGCGGTGGACGTTTTATCCGGGCGGTGAGCCTGTTTCTGTAGGCTGTCGGTGCTCTGGCATCAGGATTAATAGCGGGCGTTTGGCAATCCTGGTCGAGGGTAAGGTCGAAACCGCTCCTCAAATCGAACCGGAAACCCTGCGATCGATCGAGGCAATCCGACACACCACGCTGATGGTTTCGCTCTACACCCTCGAAGGTGTGCCGCTGCTGCAAAACCCGGCGGCCTTGCGCTGTTATGGGGATATGCAGCCACCTCACTCTGCGACAGATAATGCTTTTGTGAGTCGCTTTGTTGACTCTCAGGTAGGAGAGCGAGCAATGGCAGTTCTTAAGTCCGGTGAGGTATTTAGCACGGAGGCTCAAGTGATTACTCTGGCGGGAATTCGCTGGCATGGGATAGACGTGCGGTGTACCGACGACCCGGTAACAGGCAACCCGATGTTGCTCGTGAACGAAAAAGACATTACCGACCGCCAGCAGACAGAAACAGCCCTCCAAAAGAGTGAAACCCGGTTGTCAGAAGCCCAGCGGGTTGCCCACATCGGTAACTGGGAATGGGACGTGATTACGGGTAAAATTACCTGGTCTCCCGAACTCTTCAAGATTTTGGGACGATCCAGCGCCCTAGGCGAACCTACCTATGAAGAAAACCTGCGGATTTACCATCCCGAAAGTGCCAGACAGCTACACCGGGTAGTTCAACGAGCGCTCACTCACGGAGAGCCTTATCTATTGCGGCTCAAAGTCCTGCACCCGAATGGTTCTATTCGCCATACCGAAGCCAGAGGACAGGTCCAACTCAATGCAGAGGGACAAGTTATTCGGTTGTTTGGTACATCCCAAGACATTACGGATCGTGTCCAGGCGGAAACAGAACTCAGAGAAATGAGTACAGCCCTTGCTAATGCCGTCGAAGGCATCTCGCGGGTGGATGTTTTCGGACGATATATCAGCGTTAATCAAGCCTACGGCAATATAGTGGGTTATCAACCTGAAGAAATGGTTGGTATGAATTGGCAGAAAACAGTTCATCCCGACGACTGCGACAGGATGATGGCGGCTTATCAAAAAATGCTAGCCGAGGGCCGAGTGGAGGTTGAGGGCCGTGGTATCAGGAAAGATGGTTCGATTTTTTACCAGCAATGGGTGATGTTGGCAGCCTACGACTCGCAGGAGCGATCGATCGGGCATCACTGCTTTATGAAGGATATCACCGCTCGCAAGCAAGCAGAAGCGGCATTACAACAAGAGTTCCAGCGTCTGGCTGTGGTGATTGCCACCCAACAGGAAATCGCCATCCGCAATCCCAATCTCGATGCAGTCATGGCGGTGATTAGCGAGCGAACTCAAAAATCGCTCGGTGCCGATGGGGCCGTGATTGAAATGCTGGAAGGGGATGAGTTGGTGTATCGGGCAGCCAGCGGTATCGCCAGCGCCTATGTTGGATTACGGATCAAAGTAGCGACAAGTTTATCGGGAAAATGTATTGCCACCGGCCAAATCATGCTTTGCGATGATTCACAAACCGATGGACGGGTGGATCAGTCTGCCTGTCAGCGCATTGGTATCCGGTCACTGGTGGTTGTTCCTTTGTTCTATCAGGACGATCGGGTTGGCGTCTTAAAAGTTGTTTCCGGTACACCCTGTGCCTTTACAGAGTCAGATATTCATACCTTACAACTGATGGCGGGGTTTTTGGCGGGTAGCCTGCATCTGGCTTCAGAGTTTGATGCTAAAAACATTCTCCTGAGTCAATTACAGGAGAGCGAGGAACGGTATCGTTCTGTGATTACAAGCATGACTGAAGGCGTCGTACTTCAGCTAGCAGACGGACAAATTACTACCTGTAATGCTAGTGCCGGAAGGATTCTCGGACTGAGCCCCGAACAACTGATGGGGCGTACATCCATAGATTTAGACTGGCGAACCGTTCAGGAAGATGGCTCTCCCTTCCCCTGCCAACAGCATCCGGCAACGATTACCCTACGGACGGGAAAACCCGTATCAAATGTGGTGATGGGCATTCACAAATCGGATAAAACGCTGACTTGGATTTCGATTAATTCGCAACCGCTGTTCCAAATGAATCAGTCTCAACCCTATGCAGTAGTAACGACTTTTGCTGATATTACAGAACGCAAGCGGGCCGAGGAGATGCTCAGACACCGGGCGGAACAAGAAAGATTAATTGCTACGACAGATGGGTTAACACAAGTAGCAAACCGCCGCTGTTTTGATGAGCGATTGGAGTCGGAATGGCACCGACTGATGCAGGGGAAACAACAGCTTTCGTTGATTATGTTGGATGTAGATTATTTCAAGCGATATAACGATTGCTACGGACATCAAGCTGGAGATATTTGTTTAGTAAAAGTGGCTTCATCGGCGGCACTTGCGGTTAAACGTTCATCGGATCTGTTGGCACGTTACGGGGGCGAAGAATTCGCTGCTATCCTACCGAATACGGATGCGGATGGCGCGATCGCGGTTGCTGAGTCGATCCGAGAGGCAATCCGAGATTTGGGAATCCCTCACGAGCAATCTAATGTGAGCGCGATCGTGACCGTTAGCATGGGAATTGCAACTGTGATTCCCACTGCGGAAACATCACCGGATGAACTCGTTGCCCTCGCCGATCGAGCATTGTATGATGCGAAACGACAAGGGCGCGATGGCTACAGAAGCGCCAACCAGATGACGGCGCCAGATTTCAATGCAGTTGTAGAATAGGCAAAATATGTCGATCGCGCCAAACTGCACCCATAAGTTCGAGCGCACAGCTATCAAAAGGACAGCGACAGTGCATTTATATCTGATCCGCCACGGTATCGCAGCCGAGCCCGAAGAATATGATACAGACTCAGAACGCCCGCTGACTAAAGAGGGCGATCGTAAAACCAGGAAAATTGCCCAACGGCTGTACGAACTCGAAATTCAGTTTGACTTGATTCTCACCAGTCCCCTACTGCGGGCCCAGCAAACCGCCCAAATCCTGCAAACAGTCGGTTTGAGTTCCCAAATAGAAGAATCCGCCGCCCTCGCACCTTCAGGAGACATCGGAAACTGGCTGGAGTGGTACAAACAGTGGCAGGAAATAGGTAGTCGCAGCTTGGCCCTGGTGGGCCACCAACCAGACTTAGGCCACTGGGCAGAAACTTTGCTTTGGGCTCGATCGCAAGATGCCCTGATTCTCAAAAAAGCAGGTATCATCGGCTTAATCCTCCCGGAAACAGGCTCCCCTGTGGGCCGCAGCCAAATGTTTTGGCTAACTGCGCCCAAGTTTTTGCTGCACTAGAAACAGCGAACCGCCCCGACATTAACAGGACGCGCCAGCCCTCTTAAAACGGCATTCTGGGACGGCGAAACCGGGAAAAAGGGGCGACAATACGCAGCGGTGCGATCGGGCTGTCTGTTGAAAAACCCGATTTCTGAACCCGAATTAAATGATTATCTGTCAAGACTGCGACACTATCTTCGTTTCTGGTAATGTACTTTTAGTAGATTGAACTCACATAAAACGGTATCGCAATGGTCGTCGGCGAATTCAAACCAGGTTTAGAAGGTGTTCCCGCCACCTTGTCCAGCATTAGCTACGTCGATGGACAAAAAGGGTTGCTGGAATATCGCGGGATTAGCATCGAGGAACTGGCACTGAAAAGTTCCTTTCTCGAAACTTCATATTTATTAATCTGGGGGGTACTTCCGACAAAGGAAGAACTAGAAGCTTTCGAGCATGAAATTCGCTATCACCGCCGGATCAAATATCGCATCCGGGACATGATGAAATGCTTTCCAGAAAGAGGACATCCAATGGACGCCCTGCAAGCTTCAGCGGCCGCCCTGGGCTTGTTCTACTCCCGCAGAGCCCTGGCTAACCCAGCATACATTCGAGAAGCTGTAGTGCGACTGCTAGCTAAGATTCCCACAATGGTAGCAGCGTTCCAGCAAATGCGACGGGGAAATGACCCGGTGCGGCCGAGGGATGACTTGGACTACTCGGCTAACTTTCTTTATATGCTCAACGAGCAAGAACCCGATCCGCTGTTAGCTAGCATTTTTGACACTTGTCTGACTCTCCACGCTGAACATACCATTAATGCCTCTACATTTTCGGCAATGGTAACAGCTTCGACACTGACAGACCCTTACGGAGTGATTGCTTCAGCAGTTGGCACTTTGGCGGGACCGCTGCACGGGGGAGCTAATGAAGAAGTGATTGATATGTTGGAGCAAATTGGTTCGGTAGAAAACGTGCGGGCTTTTGTCGAGAAGTGCGTTGCAAATAAGGACAAAATCATGGGTTTCGGTCACCGAGTTTACAAGGTGAAAGATCCGAGAGCAACTATTCTTCAGAGGTTAGCGGAACAGTTGTTTGAGAACTTCGGTCACGACGATTATTACGACATTGCTATCAAGTTAGAAGAAGTGGTTGAGGAAAAACTAGCTCACAAGGGAATTTATGCAAATGTAGATTTCTATTCTGGTTTGGTTTACCGCAAAATGGGAATTCCGCTGGACTTATTTACACCAGTTTTTGCGATCGCCCGTGTTGCCGGCTGGTTGGCCCACTGGAAGGAACAGCTAGAGGCAAACCGCATTTACCGCCCGACTCAAATATATACGGGGACTCACGGTGATCCTTATATTGCGATCGAGGACAGACTCCCATCCTAAAGCTAAATTATCAACCCAGATATGTAAATGGCGAGAGGAATTGTTTGGCTTTCGTGAAGTGTGGAATTAAAAATTGCTTTCGCCTTCCGAGTCAGGAAGCAATCTCTGTCTGCCAAAAACTGCCGTGCTGGGTTGCACCCCTCTTGTATGTTGTGGTGTTGGTTGGCGACAATAGTAAGAAGTGACGATTTTCAGGAACTCCGGTCCTCAGACTTGCGGGTCTGAGGTTTTTTATTGCAATATTACGAATAGCTTTCGGTAGGTTGCTGCGCGCGCACCCTACTTGTATTTACGCTTCGCTTGTATAGTATTAGATACAAAGTGAAGATGCGCGATCGCATTTAAATTCCTCCCGCTTTTAGTCGTCAGAACATCTATGGCTTACAGCAATAGCGAAATTGAGGGCAAGTCTTTCTACCAATCCGAACCCTTGATCGCCCGCTTGAGAGGGATTATCCGAGATTATCCCGAAGGCGTTGGCATTATCAAAGAGTTGATCCAAAATGCTGACGATGCTAAAGCAACGCGCGTAGAAATTACTCTTGATTGGCGCAACCATCCGGTCAAACAATTGCCTGACGATCGTATGGTACAGCTAATGGGGCCGGCGATGTTAGTCTACAACGATCGCGTGTTTGCAGATAAAGATTTTGAGAGCATTCGCAGCCTGGGACAAAGCGAAAAAGCGCGAGATTTGCAGAAAACGGGTAGATTTGGCGTCGGGTTTAATGCAATATATCATGTTACAGATTATCCTAGTTTCGTATCGCGCGATCGCATCATCTTTTTTGACCCTCACGGCGCGGCGATTCCCGGCACTTCCCGACAAGAACCGGGACGCGAATGGAATTTGGCAGACGCTAAATGGTACGAAAAATATCCCGATTTTATGCAAGTCTACGCAGCGGGAGGATTGCCATTAGGAGATACAAATTTTCAAGGCACTTTGTTTCGCTTGCCCTTGAGAACCGCAGAACACGCTAAAAATAGCGAAATTCGCAAACAAGCTTTTACCGAATCCAACGTCAATGAACTACTAGACGCACTGATTAATTCAGGTGAAGAACTGCTGCTATTCCTGAAATCGGTTCAGGAAATTAGAGTTTACGAAATCCCCGCCAACAGTCAAGAAACTAGGCAAGAGATTCTGGCGATTGTTACCCAGAACCAGCAAGAAGTACGAGAAGCGCGGCAACAACTCCTCGATGCAATTCCCCAGACACCAGACAAATTGCTGGAATTGTGCCACAATAATCCAGCCAGTTTAATATCAGTTTCTTACCGCCACGAGATAGAAACGATTAGCGGGAATCGGAATACCAAATCAACTTGGAGAACAGTAAGTTTAATTCGCACAGATGAAGGCGACGAGTTGGCAAAAGTCATAAAAGCAATGTACGAAAGCCAAGAAAAAGTATTGCCTTGGGCGGGCGCTGCTGCTAGGATTAATGCTGTTAGTACCGAGGGAAATCCTCAACCTGTGGGCGGGAAAGTATACTGTTTTTTGCCACTTCCCCTGGAAACTGGGCTACCCGTTCACATCAACGGTTTTTTTAACTTAAATAGTTCGCGGGATAACCTCAGCAGCGACAGCGGACAAACTGGAAAAGACCGACCGAGAGCTATTTGGAACCAGCTACTCGCACAGCACGTTTTGTCCCACGCTTATGCTAACTTAATTGTTGATTTAGTGCAAGATATTGGCAGGTATCAGCCAGAGGAATTTTACAAACTTTGGCCTGTTAGCAAAATTACTGTCAGCAAAGCTCTCGAAGAACTGCACCGTTTTGTCATACAGTTATTGTATCCGAGAGCAGTTGTGCGATCGGCTGTAGAACACGCTGTAACTCAACATCTATTCAGCGGGGCAGTGGTGTCAAAAACAAGATGGGTGACGCCTCCGACAGTCAAAAATCTACCTTCTAAAAAGTTGTGGGACGAATTATTAGCAGCAATGCGCGCCGACAATATCGACATTCCCGAACCGCCATTACCGGAGTCAATTTTGGCAGCTTTTAAAGATGCAGGTTTGCTGTTGCAAACATTCACGGCAGCTAACTTGCGACAACACTTAACCGAAAACAAACAACTAGGCGTCCCCTTGCAAGATGCACCGAAACCCAGCTTGCAAAATAGACAGTGGATTGCGAATATGCTGCGCTATTGCATCAGCGACAATCACCGGGATTTGCGCGGTTTACCGCTAGCTTTTCTCGCTAATAATACTCTGCAAGTATTTGGTTACAACCCGATAGGCACTATTTACTTTTCCGAAGAGACATCAAGGCAGATATTTGCCGATCATCTAGAATGGTTTTTGCATCAAGATTTAAGCCAGGTAGTGCCTACACATAACATGATTGGCGTGTCAGAAATGAAGGCTACAGAAGTAGCGAGAAAATTGGTTTATGTCATTAGTTCAACGCAGTCACAATGCGATTGGCAATCTGATGCACTAAATCCACCAAATGCAGAGTGGTTGACTCTCGTATACAATTATTTTTTTAATATCTCCCCCAGATATCTGTCGCCAGAAACAGTCGAGGAATTAAAGAAAGTTCCACTGGTTCCGGGAAATGATGGTAAGCTTCACAAAGGAGGAACTGCGGAAACTCCTTTGTTGTGCGCTGATAATATTGCAGCGGAAACGATCGAGGCTGTACAGTATTTTGGGGTGACGCTTGTCAAAGCACCGGCTAAACTTGAAAGTGCGATCGCCCAATTTGCTCAAAGACACAAAAATCTGTTAGTCTATTTTCTGACAGGCCCAGATGTCCTAGACACAGTATCTTCGCGGTGCGATCGAGGTTTGCCGCCCTACCACCAACAGCATTATACCTCTCTTCTCAATTTCCTGGCAGCTTCAGAACCAACAAATTACGACCAAGATAGCCTCAACAAGCTGCGTCAACTACCAATTTACCCCACAACTTCCCACGAAATTGTTTCCCTCAACGATGAAAATGTCTACCTTCCGGGCGGTGGATACGAACCGCCGGAAATTGCAGGTACGTTGAGGCTTTTACGCATAGAAAAAAATAGGCAATGGCTGCGGCTGTTCCAATTTTTGCAAGTTCCGGTACTGAATCGCGCTAGACTAATTCGCGAGTGTTTGTTACCTGAGTATGCCTCATTTGCTCCTGAAGAACAACTAATCGCGCTGGCGTGGATTCGAGAGCATCTGAATGATGCTTGCAAAGAACTAGAAAAAGCAGGAGAGAATGCTTTTTCATTCCAGGAAGAGCTGAAAAAGGCGCGTTTGGTACGCTGTAGCGATCGCAGATTACGCTCTGTCGAACTAATTTACAATCCCGAAAGTCAAGTAATCCGCCACATTCTCGGAAATTTAGCAGCTATTCCAGACATGGAATTTTACTCGCAGGATTATGCACTATGGCTCGATTTTTTCGATACTTTGGGTATGCGAAAAACCTTGAGTGCAGATGACATTTCAGTTTGTGTTGACAATCTAATTCAAACCGCCAATCGTTCAGGTGCAGGCACAGTAACCGATGCTTGTATTGCCGTTTTTAACTACATAGTTGATAATTGGGAGGCACTAAAATATACCAAAATTGGGAATACCAACAAAACACTGGCTGAAACACTCGCAGATAAACCTTGGCTTCCTGTCGAGCAAAATCCTCAAAAGTTAAGCCAATATCCCGGCGCGGCGATACCTGAACCGAGGCTGTATCGCGCTAAAGATGTCTGTTTCATTCAAGATGTTCGCTTAGTTGCTAGCCAAAAATTTTTATTTGCACGCCCTCAGCGCGACTTGCTGAAGCCCGAAATCAGAACTGCACTTGGTTTTCAGCCTGTAGATACCACTACAGTTATCGACCACTTTGATACACTAATCAAAATTTGGGAAAATGACAGTTGAAATCACGACATCCGACGCTCTAAACGCACATTTACAATCAGTAAAGGCAATTTACAAGTATCTCGATGATACTTTCATCAAAGGCAGTATTTCCAGCGAACAACGCCAGCAAATTCAAAAGCGCTTTGCTGGGCGTCAATGTCTGTGGGATGAGTCTAGGGGTAAGTTTTGGCGGCCAAAATACGCTTTTTTGGATGACGTGCCTTTTTTCGGCAACCGCCGCACAACTATAGCGGTTTCTCATCCATTTTCCGAAGTCTATCAGCTTTTGGGACAAGGGCGATCGCCTGTTGTACAAGATTACCTAGATTTTCTCGAAGAATTAGCAGCAGAGTACAGCAACACACCTTTAAACGCAGCAGATAAAAACTCTGCGATCGAGGTCATCGGCCGTCTAGAATCTCAACAGTCATTAGAAGGCTGCACAGTTAAAAACCCACCAATACTTACTGCTAACATCACACTTGCTCCCGCCTCTGAAGTTCTCATCCCGGACGCACCTTGGCGCAAAGATTACATTGATCCCAACCAGATACTGCACCAGCAAATCTCCCCAAACTTTGCCAAAGCTGCGGGAAGTCTTTCTTTATTAAAAGATGTGATTGAACGTCCGACGACGGTCAAAAATGCCCTAAATTCTAAAAGTAATGATTGGTGTCGAGAATGGCAAAATACGCTAAATTCCCCAGAATTTATATCGGGTTTAAAGCGGCTGATTTTCCACGAGCGCGACTCTGAACCAATCCTCGATATCATCTGGATTGCAAAGGCTAAAGTTTCGCCAGCTAGTCAAATTCATGTAGATTTATTCTGGAAGGGTGAAACCCAAATCGCGGCATCTATACCGGGGACTCAATACTTTGATGAGTTGAATAAAATATTTCATATTATCAGTAGCAGTAGCAGATACATTATGCTCTGCTATTTAGCAGAGAGTATTAATGCTCGACTCGGCGAATATGCAGTGCAAAATCTGCTGCCGCTAGCGAGCATTCTGGATGCTGAGCCGAGCAATATTAATGCTTTGCTAAATGAGTTGCGAATTAGGTCTTTACCGGGGGATTTGTCTCCAGTCACCGCCCCTAATTTAGAAATTACATCCTCTGCAGGAGAAAACGGCGCTCGACAGGGCGATCGCTCAATTTATTGGGGCGCATTTTGAGCGATTATAATGAGCATTATTATCGGCTCTGTAAGGTGCACATTGTGCACCCTACCAGCCTCTATTCTTCAGTCCGCGCAGGCGGACTTCGTTTGTATAGACGCGGTTTCAACCGCCGAATCTAAACAGATTGAGCTACATGATGGCGACTGGTCAACTTATCCAATTGATTCACCAACAAACTGAGGAACAGTCCCACATCGGTAACAACTCCAGTAGATTCGATCGAACCCCGATCGCTCAATTTCGTCACCACCGCCGGATTAATGTCCACACAGACCATCTTCACACCAGCCGGCGTCATATTTCCCACACCAATTGAGTGCAGCATAGACGACAGCATTAACACCATATCCGCACCGCGTAACAGCTCAGTATATTCTTCTTGAGCCTTAACTAAATCCATTTGCGTGTCGGGAAGTGGCCCGTCATCGCGGATCGAACCGGCAAGAGAAAACGGTATATTGTTCTTGACACACTCGTACATCACACCGTTAGTAACCAACCCTGCTTCAACAGCTTTTGCAATACTCCCGTAACGCCGCACAGTGTTAATTATTTTCAAGTGGTGCCGGTGTCCGCCGCGCACAGCAACACCGCGTTTCATGTCAACCCCTAAAGAGGTTCCCATATTCGATTGTTCCATGTCGTGAACCGCGATCGCATTTCCACCTAACAGCGCTTGCACGTAACCTTCACGAATTAAGTGCGCTAAATGTTCGCCACCGCCAGTGTGGATAACAACAGGCCCCGCCGTAACTACAACTTTGCCACCGCGATCGCGAATTTGGCGCAATTCCCACGCTACTTGTTCCACGACCAATTCTACGCGGCGTTCGCTAGAAACGCTGCCCGACATAAAGCTGAATTCTTGAGAATTGCGCTGTTCCCGCGATTCTGTTTTGCGGATGGTGCGGATGCCGACCACATCAACAACTACTTTTTCTCCTACTTTTAAATCGCGCAATAATTTGCATTTAGCCACTGGGCCATCAGCGGTTTCAGTAATAGCAACAGCACCATCCATCCGCTGATTTTGCGCTTTCACCCACTGACCATTTACCCGCACTTCTGTGGGATAAATTGTACTCACATAAAAGTCGTCTGGGCCAACGCCATCTTGCACTACCGGTTCTAAAATAGCGTCGCAAATCTCTTGTGGTGGCGGCACTGCACCCAAGTCAATCAGCATTCCCATCATTTCTTCCATCACATCGTGGGAAGGAGCCGAAACTTTAACGTCTGCAGATGATGTGCTTTGCCGCTGCTCTCCCAGATTGAAATTGAGCACTTGGAAACTGCCACCGAGATCGACAATTAAGTCTAAAGCGCGGCTGATTAAACCTGCATCGAGCAAGTGACCTTCCATGCGAATTGTGCGGCTTTCTACCATCACGTTTGCCGATCGATCTTCTTGCACCGGTTCCGTTACCCGCAGCGTCAAACACTTACAGGCGCCGCCCGCTTTCAGAAATTCGCTCATCGGCGTTTCGATTACTTGAAAACCCGCCTCAGTGATGCGCGATTTCAAGGCTTCGCTAACCTTGTTCATTACCACAACTTTGTCAATATTTACCGCATTGCAGGCAAAGTTTGCGGCATCTGCTTCTTCAATAGCAATGCGTTTTTCTGGTGGGACCCGCATTTCAATTAAGCGGTTTGAGTAGGAATCAAATGCTGCTGGATAGTAGAGCAAATAGCCGCCTGTCAGAGGACAAAAACAGGTGTCTAGGTGATAGAAACGTTCGTCAACTAAACGCAGCGAAAGCACTTCTATGTTGAGCCATTTTGCTAGTAACGGGTGCGAGTCAAGTTCGGAACGGAAGCCGTATCCTGCCCACAACCAGCGTCCTTCGCGATCGAGTAAAGCATCGCCAGCGCCCTCAAACGGCAAGTCTTTCGGGAGTTCGTGCACGGTGAAACCTTTGCTTTCAAACCATGCTTTGAAATAGGGTTCTTCGCCTTGGCGTTCTTTGTGATAGAAACGGCTGAGGACGAAGGTATTGCCTAAAAGTAAGCCTGCGTTGGCGGTGAAAACCATATCCGGCCAGCCTTTTTCGGGCGGTACGAGGTCTACAACGGCGTTGTCTTTGAGGACGTGGTAAAGTTTTTCCCACTGTTCGACGGCGCGATCGCGCGATGATTTGTGGACATTTCCCTCCATCCACGGATTAATCACGTAATCTACATCGTAGTGGTCGGGAGCACACATGAGGAAGCGAATTGAGTCAGTCATAATTCAGTTAAAATGTGGTAGACGCTACAGCAGACGTATGTTGACAGAGTTTGTATAAAAGCAACTGTAATATTGACTACTAATTTTAGCAGCGCCACGTCTGGAGCCTCAAAAGGCTAACTTTTTATTATATCATGTTTAAGATGAGATTACACTAAGGAATGAGAATTAAATAACTTCCACTCTTGAAAGTGGGATGGGCGTCCCGCCCGTCCAAAAAGGACGGGCGGGACGCCCATCCCACAATAACAATTAAAATTGTAAGTTATTTAATTCGCGATCCTAAATGACAGACCGTTCGCAGGAAATACGGGAGAAAATGTCAGGTTATCACGCACCCTAAAATAGGTTCTGATACACAATTAATATGATATCCGTTGCAATTGCCCCCCATCTGACGGTCGAGGGGGTTTACGCTCATCTGTGAGTAATATTATAGATTTGTGGTGAACCGGCCCCTACAAAAATTATGGTTAATTTACCGCACGTGATTTAACAGCTTATCCTAACTTTTAACTTTTAACTTTTGCGAAATCGGCAGTTCGATCGCAAATTCTGTTCCCCGGCCAACTTCTGAATGACACTCCAACTTACCGCCGTGGGTATCTTTCACAATTTGGTAACTAATCGACAACCCCAAACCAGTGCCCCTTCCCACAGGTTTTGTAGTAAAAAACGGGTCAAACATCCTTGACTGAACTTCGGGACAGATACCGGGCCCGCTGTCAGAAATCCGCACACACACTTGATTTTCTCTGCTGACTTCCGTAGTAATGCGAATCTGGTTAACTTTGCCAGTACAGTTTGCTGATGACTCTTCCACAGCGTCGATCGCATTCACCAGCAAATTCATAAATACCTGGTTTAATTGAGCCGGATAACACTCGACTTTGGGCAGATTCCCGTAATTTTTAATAACTTGAATCTCCCGACGTTTTGGCTGTGACTGGAATCGGTGCTGCAAAATCACCAAAGTGCTCTCAATCCCTTCATGAATATCTATTACTTTGCGATCGGTTTCGTCAAGTCTCGAAAAGTTTCTCAAAGACAGCACTATCTGCTTAATTCGGTTAGCACCTTCTTGCATTGAATCCAGGATTTTCGGGAAATCGCCAGCCATAAAATCCACCTCAACTTCTGCCAATTCTTGGGCTATTTCTGGAACTGGTTCGGGATAGTATTGCTGGTAGAGATCGATCAATTTTACCAAATCGCGAGCGTACTGTGCGGCGGGAATAATATTGCCGTAGATGAAGCTGATGGGGTTATTAATTTCATGGGCTACTCCCGCTACCATTTGCCCGATACTTGACATTTTTTCGGCTTGAATAAGCTGAGATTGAGCCTTTTTTAAGTCTGCCAGAGTTTGTTCTAACTGTTGCGCTTTTTCTCGTTCTCGCTGTTCGCTAAATTGCAACTCTACTTCGGCTTGTTTGCGATCGCTAATATCAATATGCGTGCCCGTCATCCGCAAAGGATTTCCCGAAGCGTCGTGTTCCATCACCTTCGCTTGAGCTAAAATCCACTTCCACTCGCCGGATTTTGTCAGCATCCTAAATTCCACTTCGTAAGTAGGATTTTTGCCTTCCAGGTGAGCAGTTAGCGCTGCTTTAGCCGGAGACAAATCCTCTGGATGTACCAGTTGCTCCCAGGATGCAAAACTATTTTCTACCTCCTCTACTTCATATCCCAGCATCATTTTCCACCGTGGATTAAAATAGACTTCTCCCGTGGCCAGATTCCAATCCCACAATCCCATCGCACTGCCTTCAAATGCCAGATAAAAACGTTCTTCGCTAATTTGCAAAGCTGCTTCTGCTTGTTTGCGATCGCTAATATCCATCACTGTTCCCAACAGTTTGATTACTTCCCCAGTTTCGCTAAAAACAGCTTCTCCCCTTCCTTCCACGTAGATAATTTGACCGCTAGGATGCAAAAATCGGAACTCTCTTTTGTAGGAAATTCCTTGTGAGATAGTCAGGCTGACTGTTTGTTGAAATAATTCTCTGTCGTCGGGATGACACATCTTTAAAAGTTTGGCAGATGTCGGTTCAGTTGCACTTGAGTCAAGACCAAAAATGCGGAATACTTCTTCTGACCAAGTAATTTTATTTGTGACTAAATCAAATTCCCAACTGCCGATATGGGCAATTTTCTGGGCTGCTGCTAGACTAGCTTCGCTTTGTTGAAGTTTAAGTCGCTGTTGTTTATCTTGTTCGAGAAGGTTGGCTTGAGCGATCGCAATTCCCATCTGTGCCGCCACAGCGCTCAATAATCCGATCTCATCTGGTGTCCAGTGGCGCGGGCGATCGTACTGGTGCAAGCATATCATTCCGTTCGCTTTTCCCTGGTAGGAAGTGCGGATGGATATCATCGACTTCAAACCTATTTGACAGCACAAATCTCGGACGTTTTCTAGCAGCGGTTCGGAAAAAACATCGTCAGAAACTACAGCTTGATCTTGGGACAATAAAAACTGAACGTGAGGATTGCCATCTATGGGAATTTCTAAATCTAAAATGGATTTGGATGCGGATTTTCTGTACTCAGCGACATTAGAAATTCTGGGAATAGGGTTTTCTGTGTAGGTGTGAACCAAGCAGCAATCCGCATTAAAAATGCGACCAATTTGGGCTGCCGCTGTTTGAAAAACTTGATCTGGATTTAAGCTGTATCGGATTTCGAGAGTAATCGTTTCTAGAAGAAATCTTTGCTTGATTTGCCGTTCCAAAGCAGATAAAGCTGTTTTAAGTTCGAGTTCTGCTTGTTTGCGATCGCTAATTTCAGTAGCCGTTCCCAAAATTTTCCACGGTTTGTCGTCGGGTGTTCTGGCAAACACTGTATCCACGCTAACAAACCAGCGATATTCACCATTTTTGTGCTGAATTCGGTACTCAAACTCAAAGCTTTCACCGTCTTTGGCGGCCTCAATCCTCCTCCTGTGTTCTGAGAATCCTGGGAAATCGTCAGGATGTATTAAGTTAGGAAGAAATCCTCCTGCCATCTGCTGGATTTCTTCCAGGGTGTAGCCAATATCGCTATAGATTTCGCGGTTGATATACAGAGTTCGCTGTTCAATCAAATCGGAAACGTACAAAAGATTAGGA
The DNA here is from genome assembly GCF_036702415.1 of Microcoleus sp. D3_18a_C4. Taxonomy (NCBI): domain Bacteria; kingdom Bacillati; phylum Cyanobacteriota; class Cyanophyceae; order Oscillatoriales; family Microcoleaceae; genus Microcoleus; species Microcoleus sp. D3_18a_C4. Next base: position 16,926 of record NZ_JAUBTI010000087.1, read on the forward strand.
TGTGTTTGAATTACGGCCGACAGCCAGCGTTGGCTGTCTCGGAGTTCTGCTTCGATCCGCTTGCGTTCTTCTATTTCTGCTTGCAGCAGCGCATTTTGTGCTAAAATTTGTTTATAAAGACGGTTCAGAAGCAGTTGATTTTCGACACGGCTCACCACTTCTTCTGTTTGAAATGGTTTACTAATGTAGTCTGCCCCCCCCACCGAAAAAGCTTTGACTTTATCAAAAACTTCATTTAAAGAGCTAATAAAAATCACAGGAATGTGTTTGGTTTGCGGACAAGCTTTTAGCTGTTCGCAGACTTGATAGCCATCCATACCGGGCATCATAATGTCCAGCAAAATCAAATCTGGTGGACTCGACAGAGCAAATTTAAGAGCCAATTTGCCATCTCGTGTCGGTCGCACTTTATATCCCCGCTTAGACAAAATCCGGGATAAAAGTCGCAAGCTTTCTGGATGGTCGTCCACCATTAAAATATTTTCTTGTAAGACAGTGTTTTGAAGTCTAACTGTTTCTAGTCTTGGATTTTTATCGTCAGTTGTATTCACAGCAAACCCTCAAACTATTCAAGTTGTATATGTGGGAATATTTTTAAAGTCCTTAACCGCTTGTAGCTAACACTCTCAGGTAAACCAGCACAACTCTTGGTTCTCTAGCACACTCCTCAATTATTGGTCATTATATCAAAAGTAATGCTCGTTGGAAAATGTTGGTAGCTCAAATTATCGGAGCCGAGTGAGAAAACCGCCTATATTGCTCAAATCACAGGCTAAGCAAGCAATTTTGACTAAAGGTAAAACTAAAAGTTTTACAATTTTTATAACCCGGTTTTGCCTCCCTTTAGCGGGTGGCTGTGTATTGTGTTTTGTCAGTAGATATCCACACTCCAAAGGTTAATTAAAACAGGCTTGAACATGGGTGTCAACTTAAGACTAAAATTCTTTATTTTTCTGGTTTGTATCCAAGTCTTGAATTCCCTAAATCCAGGGCGGTTTCATTTTCTTGTAGGGGCAAACCCTCGTGAAGAGCCCCGATGCCTGAAAAGCCCATGAAATCATCTCTGGGTGGGGGCGGGCATTCTTGGCATCACCCCTACAAAAGCCTGGTTTTTCGTAGGGGCAATCCGACCCCTACTCCCCGTGGTTGCCCCGAAACAGCCCTGTTCCCTAAATCCTCCTTCTTAAGCAGCGCTAGGGCAGTGTAGGCATAATTGTCAAACAGTATACCGTTACTAATTAGGAGCTTAAGTTGACACCAATGGGCCCTGAAAAACTCCTACAATATCTTATACTTTATTTGCGCTGTCCGGCTGATTTATGGTATCTTTGTCTCTGCCTGCAATTCCCCGCAAGCGGCGTACACGGCTTTCACGTTATACCAATTCAGAAAAATCCGAGCAATTTCTAAAGCTAGCTGGGGCTTGCCTTGGTCAATCAACCACTGCAAAAAAGGAGTCATCGTTCTCTCGTTTAGCATCCCACCTAATGATAAAACTCCCCACAGTATTTGGTGCAAAAAAGTCATTTGAATCATCATCCTTACTTCCCAACTTGGGTGCTTTTGATAAAACAAAACTCCCATTCTCCCGCGCTGAATTTCGCGGTCAATCATGCCCGGAATTTGCTCTAAACTAAAAGGTGGATGCCAGTGATAGCCGACAGCAGCCGGACATTTGATCAGTTTCAAACCTAATTTTTTCAACCTAACTCCCAACTCTAAATCTTCCCATCCGTACAGTTGAAAGCGATTGTCAAAAAGTCCAGCAGCCAGCAGCCAGTGGCGGGCGATCGCCACATTTCCCGTAGCAAAATAAGCCGCCGAAAAATCGGTGATTTTGTAAGGTTCTGAGGTAGGATTGTCGAAATTGCAAGTATTAATCACGCTGCCGTAAGTAAAAACAGCATCAGTATCTTTGTAACCCTGTAGTAAAGCATCGGCGTGTGCTTGCAAAAAATGCTCTGTTACCACCAAATCGCTGTCAATAAAAATAATCGTATCGCCCTTAGCATCTTCAACACCCAAATTCCGGGCCGCCGCCGGGCCCTGGTGAGATTGACAGATCGATCGCACATGAGGCAACAAGTCAGCATTTGCGGCCAACCACTCCAGCGTCCCGTCCGTCGATCCGTCGTCCACGACAATTACTTCATACTCTCTGACAATCTCACCGAAGTGCTGATTTTCCAAAGCCAGTAGACATTTTGCCAAAATCGGTTTACGATTATACGTCGGAATCACAACACTAAAAAACACGGCTTTTCCCCATCGCCACAGTTACCGTATCCCACGGTAGCAGATTTTCCGCAGCAACTCCCCCGGTAAATAGCAAAGTTTAGCAAAAAAAGAATATATAAATCTGTACTATTTCTGACAAGAATCGATCTCAATTAGGTGCATAATGAAAAGTCGGTTAAATATCACCTCTTGCACCATTCTCCAGAACAGGCAAGATGCCTGTTCCACAAAAATGATATTTTTTTGTGGGGTGGGCATCTTGCCCGCCCTGAAAAGCTTAGTGACAAGGGTGCAAGATGTCAGTTAAATTCAGGATGTAAAGAGCAATGAGTCGCGCTAAAAAAGTTGTCCTAGCATATTCCGGCGGAGTCGATACCTCCGTCTGCATTCCTTACCTCAAAAACGAGTGGGGTGTTGAAGAAGTAATTACTCTGGCCGCGGATTTGGGACAGGGAGACGAATTAGAACCGATCCGCAAAAAAGCTTTAGCATCCGGTGCTTCGGAATCTTTAGTTATTGATGCTACCGAAGAATTTGTCAAAGACTATGCGTTTCCAGCGATTCAAGCTAACGCACTTTACGAAAACCGTTATCCCCTTTCGACTGCCCTCGCTCGCCCGCTGATTGCTAAATTGTTAGTAGAAGCGGCGGAAAAATACGGTGCAGATGCGATCGCCCACGGTTGCACCGGTAAAGGAAACGATCAGGTGCGGTTCGATGTGTCGATCGGCGCCCTCAACCCCAAGATTAAAATCTTAGCACCAGCGCGGGAGTGGAAAATGAGCCGCGAGGAAACGATCGCATACGGCGAAAGATGCGGTATTCCGTCGCCAGTGAAAAAGTCTTCGCCTTACAGTATCGATCGCAACTTATTAGGAATGGCAATAGAAGCCGGAATCCTCGAAGATCCTTGGGCGGAACCGCCAGAGGAAGTTTATTTGATGACAAAGGCGATCGAACAAACTCCCGACACACCCGAATACCTAGAAATCGGTTTCGATTGCGGAAATCCTGTCAGTTTAAACGGCACAAATTTATCACCAGTCGCCTTAATTACCCAACTCAACGAAATAGTTGGAAACCACGGAGTCGGCCGGATTGACATGATTGAAAACCGCCTCGTCGGGATTAAATCGCGGGAAATTTACGAAACACCAGCGATTTTAGTTTTGATGCACGCGCACCGAGACTTAGAAAGTTTGACGCTGACAGCAGATGTGACGCGGTACAAGCGAGGCATCGAAGAAACCTACAGCCAAATGATTTACAACGGTCTTTGGTACAATCCTTTGAAAACCGCTTTAGACGCATTTATTCAGGACACGCAAAAGCGAGTAACGGGAACCGTGCGGCTCAAACTGTTCAAAGGAAATGCGACTATTGTCGGCCGCAAATCTGACAATTCTCTGTACAGTTTCGACTTAGCAACCTACGGCGCAGAGGACGAATTCGATCACAAAGCTGCCGAAGGATTTGTCTATGTTTGGGGACTACCAACCCGCATTTGGTCGGAAAAAAATAGAGGTTACAAATAGGAAGCAATTAGGGTTAAAAACCTGATGTTCAGCCGCCGATTCGTGGAATTAAAGTAGGGTGTACATGGCACACCTTATTTGCCGCAGTCGCCCAACCTGTGCCAATTACCTAAGTTATGAGTTAGTAAGATAAGCTGTTGTGCATTTAAATTGTATGTTGAGGGCGGGCTCTTCGGCCCACCCCACAAGAAGGAAATTTTATTTTCCCATGCAATTTAAATGCGTATTAGCTTACAGTAATAATTGGTAATTGGTAATTGGTTGTTTTCCTAATAATTTGTTAAACTATCTTCAGACAAATTTAGCTTGGAGGCAGGGGTTTAAACCCCTGCCAGATTACTGTCAAATCGAGATTTTCGCCTGCTTTCTAACTTCAGATTACAGCCTCGGATCGACAGGTTCGCTCTCCATCGCTAAAACTCCGAAAACGCACTCGTGAACTTGTCTCAAAGGAGCACCCGCAACAAATCTCTCCAATGCTTCTACACCGAGAGCAAACTCTCGCAACGCCAAAGAACGCTTGCCGGAAAGTCCGCGCGATCGCAATTTTTCTAAATGTTCCGGCAAAGAATATTCCAGACCGTAAATAATTCGCAAATACTCTTTACCCCGACATTTGACCGCAGGCTGTACAAGTCCTTTGCTATTTTTCACAATAAAATCCATTGGTTTAACAACCATTCCTTCGCCTCCCGCCGCCGTCAGTTTTTCCCACCATTGAATCCCCGCCAATTGGCTGTCAAAATCTGCAATTTCAACTATTTTGTATTCAGTAGCTAACAGGAATTCCGGGTCAGATTTACAAATTTGTGAAATCTGTTCCATGTGCCAACAGTGATTTTTGTCAGTGTGAACAGTTCCCTCGGTTGCCAAGATGTGGAAAGGTGCTAATTTGAGGTCTGAGAGCGATTTAACTGGCCAGCAGTAGCGCTGATAGGCATTAACATAGCGATCGGCTAGTTCGGCTCGTTCTTGATAGCTGGTTAGCAAAGAATTAATTTCAACTCCCCGCTGCTTTGCCTGTTCTAAGTTCTTAATCGCCTCCGCAAACCCGTGACGAGATGCTGTTCCCACGGCGGCGTATTGCTCTTTCAATAAACCTTGAGCTTTGGCTGACCAAGGCATTAATTCGCAGTCCAAACACACCCAATCGGTTTGAAATTTATCCCAAAAATTGCTCGCAGTGAGAGCGACATTTACCCGCGCTAAAAATTCTCTTTCTAAGGTAGAATTATCGAAAAAATGCCGTCCCGTGCGGGTGTAGCAAATGCCAATACTCTCGCTGAGAATGCCAAAGCGGCGTAAAGCTGCCGGTGCGTCGCGGCAAACAATAACAACTGCACGGGAACCCATGTGCTTTTCTTCGCACACAACTGTCGATATGCCCTGCTGTTGGTAGTAGCTAAATGCTTCGGCTGGATGTTCTAAAAGTCCTGGTTCTTTGGAGGTAGCAGCGGGAGACATTGTGGGCGGCAAATAAATCAGCCATTTGGGATTGGCGGCAAACCGACTCATTACTTCTAGGGCTGCGATCGCATTTTCTTCTTTAATCGTAATGTTACTTTGCAGGCGAGTTGAAATAATGCGTTTTCCGAGTACGTCGCTAATGTCCAGTACGTCATCAAACTGCTGTTGGGCGGTGATATTCACTGCCGCCAAACCGCTATCGATAACGGGTGAATTGATGTCTCTATTGTTAAGTGGAGTTTGGCTGTCTTGAAAGAGGATCGGTTTGGCAGGTTCGCAGTAAATTCTAGCAGCAGGAACGTTGACAAATTCTCTTTCGGGATACCGCAAAGCTGTTAGTTTGCCCCCGAAAACGCAGCCCGTGTCTATATCAACTGTATTGTTAAACCATTCTGTTTCTGGAACGGGGGTGTGTCCGTAAACAACCGCTGCCTGACCTCGATATTCGGCGGCCCAATTGTAGCGGACGGGCAAGCCGAATTCATCGATTTCGCCAGTTGTTTCTCCGTACAAGGCGAAATCTCGAATGCGGCGCGATGCGCGTCCCTGAAATTCAGCTTTCATCCCCGCGTGGGCGACGACTAATTTTCCGCCATCGAGGACGTAATGCCCAATCAAACTATCTAAAAATTGGCGAATTTCTCGTACTGCTGATTCGCGCAATTCATCGGGTAAAGCGGCAATTTCTGCTAAGGTTTGTTCGAGTCCGTGGTTAATTTTGACATTTTTGCCGTTGAGTTTTCGCAGCAGTTTGATGTCGTGATTTCCAGGCACGCACAAAGCTGTTTCTGCGAGTACCATGTTTCGCACGAGTTTGAGGGTGTCGAGAATGCGCGGGCCCCGATCGACCAAATCGCCCAAAAACACGGCTTTACGACCCTCCGGGTGCGCGTAGGTGGGAAATTTCCCCAAATCGGATTCGCTGGATTTTTCGATAATTTGATAGCCCAACTGTTGCAGCAATTGTTCCAATTCGTCGCAGCATCCGTGAACATCACCGATGATGTCAAAAGGGCCGCAGTCGTCTTTGCGATTGTTCCACAGCGGTTGTCTCTCGACTTCCACGGCCTCGATTTCCTCTGGAGAACGGAGGACGTAAACGTACCGAAATCCTTCCCTATCTAGAGATTTGAGCGATCGCTTTAAATTCTGAACGTGGCGGCGAATTACATGATTTCCAAAATTGCGGTTTGCACGTTGTTGATTGCGATCGCCACACAATTTTTCTGGTAAATCTAGCACAATAGCAACCAAAAAGCAATGGTATTTTCGGGCTAATTCTAACAAAGGTTTGCGGCTTTCCGGCTGAACGTTGGTGGCATCAATCACAGTTAGCTTACCTGCGGCCAGACGTTTAGCAGCGATTAAATGCAATACTTCAAAAGCATCAGCGGTGGCCGCTTGATTGTTTTCGTCGTCGGAAACCAGACCGCGGCAGTAATCCGATGAAATGATTTCTGTAGGTAGGAAATGCTGCCGCGCAAAGGTGGATTTGCCGGAACCGGATGCACCGATGAGAACGACTAGGGATAGTTCGGGAATCGTGATTTTCATAGTTTAATAATATTATTCATCAAGCAGGACATCATCATTTTGCTCTGCCATTTTTGCAAACGCTTCCTCCCAGCCGGCACGCGGTTTTAGGGCTGCAGGAATGGTAAATATTGCCATTTGCGTAGGCGAACCTACTTCTAAATCTTCGGTTCCCACACAACGAAACTCTACCCGACACCCAAACCGTTCCGCAACCCCATTCGCCCAAGTTTGAAATTCGGCCCTTGTCCATTCAAAGCGGTGATCCCGGTGGCGAAATTTGCCCGCAGGCAAGTTTTCAAACCTAACATTATATTCAATATTTGGAGTTGTGACGATCGCACTTTTGGGTCGGATAAATTCAAACAAAACCCGCTCAAAAGCAGCTAACCGTTCTAAATCCAGATGTTCGATCACTTCAATTACCGCCGCCGCATCAAAACCACTCAAGCGGCTGTCCCGATAAATCAGCGAACTTTGAATTAGTTGAATGCGAGATTGCTGTGCGAGAGACAATCGATCGATTTGCAAACGTTCCCTGGCAATTTCCAAAGCCCGAAAGGACACATCGACGCCTGTAATTTGTTCGATCGCCTTTTCTTTCAAAAGCAATCGCAGCAGTTTTCCCTCACCGCAGCCCAAATCTACCACTCGCTTAGCATTGCTGGCTTTTAAAACCTCCATCACAGCATCTAAACGCTGTTGGTTCAGACTAATTCGCTGTTCTAAAACTTCCTCTTCTTGCTGGTGAGAAACTTCGAGATCCTCCGGGTCAGTATTATCTGCTTCTGCTAACTGCGCTACAGCAATTCGCGTCAGACGGCGCTGGCGTTTCAGATAGCGGTTGGCAATTTGTTCGCGGGCGGGATGCGCCTTCAACCAACCTTCGCCGTGATGCAATAATTTCTCGATTTCATCATCGCCCACCCAATAATGTTTGTCGTCATCCAACACGGGAATTAGCACGTAAAGATGGCTTAACAAATCCGCCAAACGAACTGTATTTTGCAGTTCCACAGAAAAGTAAGGACTCGCGCCCCACTCGGGAAATTGCTCGTCAAGAATCAGCGGTCTTGCTGCGACTTGATAGCCAAGCGGCTCAAACATTTGCCGCAGAAACTTTTCGCCACCGCGACAGGGCAAAACCGACAGATTAACTGTCAAAGGAATAGCTGTTTCTGCGAGTTCTGGGCGGTCTTTGCAGCGACCGGATAGAGCTGTACTAAAGACTTTGGCGAGGGCGACAGACAGAAAAGAAGAGGCAACGTAGGGGCGATCGTTCACGTATTGTTCGAGAGGGCGATCGGCCGATTTCGACTTGCCCCGCACCAAAGCAACCGGATCGACATCTAAGAGTAAAGCCGCCGTGCACCTTTCTGCATTTGCCTCTGGATAAAACACGCTGGCTTGCCCGAAAGTCATCGGAAAGGATTGATGGCGATCGGGATGTTTGTGCAGCAAATAACCTAAATCTGTAGCAGGTACGCGAGTTGTAGAGATGGTTAATAACATAATATTAGAAATTGGGCATCGGGAATCGGGCATCGGGAATCGGGCATTGGGCATCGGGCATTGGACATCGGGCATTGGTTATTGGTAGTTCCTCACAAATAACAAATAACTACTCACTGTCGATAATTAATCCGTGTATCCGTGTCAAAATCCGTGTCGTGCCTTCCTTCTTATCACTGAAATTTCTGTTTTTCCACACTTGCCAAATCCAACTTAGCCCGCAACTCTTCCTTAATCCGATTTAAAATAGAATCCTCATCCAAAGAAGACAAAATCTTGCTCACCACAGCCTTTGGCCCATCATCTCCCCAAGAAGCACCATTAGCCAAATAAGCCTTAGTAACTTGACCGATACCGTAGGAAGAAACCCCCGCGATCGCAGCTTGCGTCACCGCCACAGACAAATAAGGCCCTAAAGCCAAACCCCCCGTCGCCGGCGTCGCCAAACCCAACAATCCTTTCAAAGAACTCAAACCAAAATTAGCCAACAATTCACCGGCCGTAATTCCCCCCATACTAATCGCAATCTTTTGCAGCAATTCCACCGCGCCCGCTTCCGTCATCGCAATGCCGTAAACTTTAGATAAAGTTAATATCATCACCACATCAATTACCGCACCGCTAAGAATATCAACTACAGTAATTGGATTAAGTGCGATCGCCACAGCTTTAGTCATTACCCCGTTCCAGATAATTCGATTAGCCGCGTCATCTCGAATCTCCATTTTTCGCTGCACCAAATGCTCGTTAATATCCCCCGCACAGAGCATCGTATTCAGCGCGACCAAAGATTTGCCTTCTCGGTCTAAAATCTCCAAAATCTTTAATTTTAAATCTTGCACTTGTGGCAAACTGCGAGTCATTTGCACGCCCATACTGCCGTCGGGACGGCGCACCGCCCTCGCCGTCAAAGGCGAAGCCGCCGCCATCACAATTTCATCGGGAGACAACAATTCTCTGACGCGCTCGTCTCGAATTTTATGATAAATTGCCAGCCTGTCTGCATCAGGATACTGGTCAATTTTATTAAACACTAATAACATCGGTTTTCCGGCTTCCCGCAACTGCGAAAGTGCTGCGTATTCCACCTTTGTAATGTCGCCAGCCACCACAAACAAAATCAAATCTGCTTGTTGAGCAACGCGGCGGGCTAAAAGTTCGCGAGTTTCGCCGTCAACTTCATCTATTCCCGGAGTGTCGATTAATTCAACTTGCGACAAACGGTAAATAACTGGGGAAAGTCTATCGGGCAACTTCTCATCAATTCCCTCTCCGACATCCCACTGCCCAATAGTCGTCGTGCGAGTCACCCCGTGAGTCGGGCCAGTTTCAAACACATTTTGACCTAGCAACGCGTTCAAAACCGAAGATTTTCCCCTTCCCACCATCCCAAACACAGCTATTTGCACGCAAGCGCGCTCTAGCTTGTCGAGCATTTTCTCCAACCCGCCAATTTCCGGTTCCAGTCCAGTTCGCTCTTGAACTGTCAAGTCGAGATTTTCTACTATATCTCGCAGAGCATCTTTAGCGTGGCGCAGGTTGAGTTCTGCCTGAATGTCTGCGAAGCTTAAAATTGTGTCATCTAATTCGCGATCGACATTTGAAAAATCCGAGGCTTCAGTCATTGTTCCCTTATTTTATAGTTCTGTTTTGTTTAAAGTTTCAGCCAATACAATGCTATTCTAGCTTTCTCTGTCTGCTTTGTACATTCTCTCGGATTTATCCAACTCTAACTCTCGGATTTACTCAAGCCTGACTCTCGGATTTACCAAATTCTAACTCTCGGATTTACTCAATCCTGACTCAGCCAAAAGTTCTCGCATTCACCCGCAAGTCCGCCGGGGATTTAAATCCCCGTCTTATAGCAAAAGTCGGTTAAAACTGATATCTTGCACCATTGTCAAGAACGGGCAAGATGCCCGTTCCACAAGAAAATCTATTCTTTGTGGAACAGGCATCTTGCCTGTTCCTAAACAAGTAATTGAGAATGGTGCAAGATGTGAGTTAAAACCGACTGCCAACCTAAATTAGATTGTGATAAATTTCAGTCCTCTTTGAGAGGACTTTCGCTATGAGACAGGGGTTTTTAACCCCTGTCGGACAGTGCGACCGACCAATAAGCCGATTTACCCAATTTCAACTCATTCACAACAATGATTAACCGCCTCCAAATAATAGCCAGTTATCCATTTCCTTTACGTGTGATAATTTTCCTATTAATCTTGCTAGCAATTTGGCTGCCGCTAGCAGCACCAATTTATCTCTTAGTTAAAGATAGTAACCTAGCAACTATTCTGACAATGGGATTGTTGTTTACTGAGTTTCTGTTCCTAGTGCCGCGCTGGGGAAAACAGGTTTACGGACAAACCCAATTACTCAAAAGTTACGGTTTAACCAATACGCGAAAAAACGGTTTTGAGCTTTTAATCGGATTGGCGATCGGGCTTTTGCTCACTTTCAGCTTATTTGCGGTGCAAGGACTGTTCGGCTTAGTCGCGTGGCAAAATTCTGATAATTTGCCGAGAATCATCGCAGAAGGGCTGTTAAGCGCCCTTGGAGTCGGTTTTGCGGAGGAGTTGGTATTCCGTGGTTGGTTGCTGGAGGAGTTGCAGCGGGATTACAATTATAAAATATCTCTGTGGGCGAATAGCCTGGTGTTTGCCCTATCTCATTTTATCAAACCTGTCGCGGCCATGCTGCAGAGTTGGCCGCAGTTTCCGGGGTTGTTGTTGCTGGGTTTGATTCTGGTTTGGGGAAAAAGATCGCGCCAAAATCGCCTCGGTTTGTCGATCGGGCTTCATGCAGGTTTAATCTGGGGATATTACATCATTAACATCGGGCAGTTAGTGCGATATTCGGGCTCTGTTCCCGACTGGGTGACAGGAGTTAACGGCAATCCGCTAGCTGGTGCCGTGGGGCTGTTGTTTTTGAGTGTCTTGGCTTTGGGAATGCGGCAGATGTCCGAACGTTCAAAAGGTTCGCAGTCAGGACTTTAGTCCTTCTTCCCAAATTTTTACCCTTTATTCTTTAGTCTCTTAGAGAGGGACATCGTTTGTCTAGACGCGGTTTCAACCGCCGATTCCTCTACTCTACAACCAACCTTGGGAAATTTTTATGCAGCTTGCTGAACTTCTACCACACCTGAAGCATTTGCCTCACGCTGACAAACTTTTACTACTGCATTTTATCCAATCGAAATTACTCCAATAATCAGACATAATTTTCCTAGAAAATTAAAGCAAACTATCTAGCACAAACTCCTACAACTGTTTTGAAGCTGCTGCTGTTTTAACAAAGGCTTGATTAGATGAAAAAGCAGTAAATTATGGTTGATAAAGTCAGATTTACGTTTACTGAAATCGCTCCGCTACTGGGTGCCTTAAGTACATTGCCTTACTTAGGATCGCGAATTAAATAACTTACAATTTTAATTATTATTGTGGGATGGGCGTCCCGCCCGTCCTTTTTGGACGGGCG
>NZ_JAUBTI010000088.1:0-28149 GCF_036702415.1 Microcoleus sp. D3_18a_C4
AGCGTCCCCGCTCGCGTATTGTACAATACGCGAGCGGGGACGCTCGCACTGTAAATGCAAAACTGAGATGCTCCCGGCGGACATGGTATAATTCTTGATATTGTAGGGTGCCTCAGCCTACGATAATTTGAATATGAGCTAGATCATAGAAAGATTTGGGAAAATTTGGCAAACTGAGAGTAAGGTTAAATAGGAGGTCAATTCAATGACCAATACTGCTCTGAATTTTAAGACTGCACCGGGACATGAAGTGCTCGCGGCGGCTGGCAAGAAAATGCTGAGGCCGGGGGGGAAACTTGCTACGGAACAGTTATTTGAATGGGCGGATTTTCAGCCTGGGGAGACTGTTTTGGAGTTGGCTGCTAGTTTTGGATATAGTTCGATCGCCCTTGTTGAACGTTTTGGCGTAAAAGTAGTGGGAGTTGAGAAAAATCCCGACAGTGTAGCCCGCGCTCGTGCTAATGTTGCAGCAGCCGGTTTGAGCGATCGAGTGGAAATTGTGGAAGGAGATATTTTTCAGTTGGATCGGATTTCCCAACAGTTTGATTGGGTGTTGGCTGAAGCTATCCTGACAATGCAGTCGCCGTCGGGGAAAGCTAAAATTGTATCGGGAATTTGCGATCGTTTAAAACCAGGTGGCAAGTTTCTCTCTCACGAACTTTTAGCTAGAAACCGAGAATCAGAAATTCACAAAGCTTTATCAGAAGTGACGCGGGCTAATTCAACGCCTTTGTCTGAGTCTGGCTGGATTGCTGTTTACCAAAACGCGGGTTTGCAAGTAGAAAAGTGTCAAAGTGGGGCGATGGGACTCCTCAATTTGTCGCGAATGCTGCAAGATGAAGGGTTTGTGGGTACTGTGCGGATTTTGTGGAATATTTTAAGTCGATCGCAAATTCGCGATCGTATCTTAGCAATGCGTCGAGTTTTCCAGCATTACCAACAGGATCTAGGCTACATCGTTATCTCTGCCAAAAAACAATCTTAACAAAGTCAATCGATTTTCGATTTTCGATTGAAGAAAGTGAAGCCACTGATAAATTCGAGACTTGTGACCAAATTAATTAATTGTCAAAAACTATGACTACTACTCTTTTACCGCTACAATCTTCAGCAATCCAACTCCGAGACGCCATTGAATATCCCGCCGCCGGAGTCTTGAACAAAATTTTAGTCAAAGACAAGAATTGTCAGTACAGTTTATTTTGTCTGGCAGCAGGAACGGAAATTTCCGAACACTCTTCGGCACGGAATGCCACAGTTAATGTCATCGAAGGAAAAGGTATTTTGACTTTGGAAGGCAAGGATATTGTTTTGGAACCGGGGGTATTTGTCTTCATGCCCGGTCAAGCTCTTCACGCTTTGAAAGCCGAAGAAAATTTGGCGTTTATTTTGACACTTTCCGAGCCTCATTAATCCCATAAATATTGCTGTAGGGGCGGGTTTTACCAACCATACTTGCCTAAAATCAATAATCTCATAAACCCGCCCCCCACAACCCGTGAATCGGGGCGGGTTTATGTAGATAGTGAGTTGCAGTCAAATATTGTTTGTGAAATCATGTCCCGTAGCATCATCAGTTGGGGCGGGGCGGGTTTACGAGATTGTTAGTTTGAGACGTAAATTGTTGGTAAAACCCGCCCCTACGAGCCTTGGGATTTTAACATTTATTCTATTTCATCTCCAGAGGCGACATCCTCCAATTTTTCCCAATCTAATATAATAATTTTACCGCCTCGACTGTAGGAAACAAACGGCTTGAGTTTCTTAAATAACCGCACGCATTCTTCGTAGGTAATGCCAATACTGCGAGCAATTTGATAGTAGGGAAAACGTTTTTCTAAACATACACTATTATCCGCAAGCTTCGTACCTTGCGCGACGGCAAAGTAATGAATAAATCGGGCCAGCCGCACGATCGCCCTTTCCGACACCAAACCGTGCACTGTCTCGTGCAGTTGCTGCAACCGCTGATTAAACACCGCCAATATTCGCAAAGCAATCTCAGGATTTTCCCGAATTGCTGCTAGCAAAACTTCCCGTTCTGTGGTAAGAACTTCCACATCAGTTTCTGCAGTCACCGTTGCGGGGGCAATGCCGTTGCCTAGCAAAGCAGGTGCGGCAAAAATATCTCCCTGAAATAAAGTGCGGAGAATTGTTTCTTTGCCCGCCGCCGCTGTTTTTGCAACCCGCAGAGAACCGCTCAAAAGAGTGTATAATTTTTCCGGGATGCGATCGCCCTCATACATCACAACTTCTCCCTGTCGGTAACTCCGAATTGCTGTATGTTCTTGCAATCCCTCTAATTCAGTTTGGTTTAAGCTGGTAAATATTCCAATTTTAGCCAGTTGCTCAACAGTTGATTTCATACCTTTAACTCTACCCGATCCGAGTCCATTGAGAGTATAGTAACGGTGAATTCAGAATATATCGAAACAAGCAGAGCCATCTACGAAAATGCAGAACCAGAATATCGGCGATATTATTTTGATGAGATAGCTGGCGGATTTGTGCTAATTCACCAACAACACAATCTTAATAATTCAGAAAGTTTTGTCGCTGAAGTTTTGGCTAAAATGGGAAAGAGAGTTACGCTGTTGAGCGAGCAAGCAGCAGAGGGTGTGAGAACGCCAGACGCTGAGATAGACGGTCAGATTTGCGAATTTAAGGAGTTAACAGAATCTACGAGGAACATCAGGTATCGAGTTCAAGAAGGAATCAGCAGGGCAAAAAATCAAGGTGCATCAGTAGTTATTTTTCACATCAACCGAGAAAATTACGAGGTCTGGAAAATCAACGCTGGCATCAAACAAGGTCTGTTTTGGGATACCCAAAACCAGATTCAACAAATAACTTTTGTTGCCAACAGCAAACAAATTCAAATCATTACAAGGGAAGACTGGCAAAATGGAAGACCATTTCAGCGAATTTAAAGAAATCGTAGAGTGCGGGTTGAAAAATAATATGCCGCGAGATGCTAAACTAATTACTGTAGGCCAAATTTTATATGCTGTTACCCGCGATGATCTAACCATAAAAGAAGGTTGGCAGCTTGAAGAGATGATGGGTGGCCGAACACAGTGGGAAGAGGCACTTGAGTATAGTATTTTTGGCTATCCAGTAGATACCGCAATGCCATCTTTAGATAAACCTCTGGTTATCGCAGGCAAAACTTTTCATTCTCGCTTGATGACGGGGACGGGAAAATATCGCAGCATCGCAGAAATGCAGCAAAGCGTCAACGCTAGCAGGTGCGAAATTGTTACCGTGGCTGTGCGGCGAGTGCAAACAAATGCTCCGGGGCATGAAGGATTGGCAGAGGCTCTCGATTGGACTAAAATCTGGATGCTGCCAAATACTGCTGGTTGTCAAACTGCGGATGAGGCAATTAGAGTAGCTCGTTTAGGGCGGGAAATGGCGAAACTTTTAGGGCAAGAAGACAATAATTTTGTCAAATTAGAAGTGATTCCCGATGCTAAATATTTGCTGCCAGATCCGATCGGCACTTTGGAAGCTGCAGAACAATTAGTTAAAGAAGGTTTTGCCGTTTTGCCCTACATCAATGCCGATCCCTTGCTAGCCAAACGCCTCGAAGAAGTCGGTTGTGCGACAGTCATGCCTTTAGGTTCGCCCATCGGTTCAGGGCAAGGGATCAACAATGCGGCCAACATTCAAATAATTATTGACACCGTGAAGGTTCCTGTGGTTGTCGATGCGGGGATCGGAACCCCCAGCGAAGCAGCCAGAGCAATGGAAATGGGAGCCGATGCACTGTTGATTAATTCCGCGATCGCCAATGCCCAAAATTCCCCGGCAATGGCAAAAGCAATGGGAATGGCCGCAGAAGCGGGGCGGATGGCGTACTTAGCAGGCAGAATGCCGATCAAAGATTACGCGATCGCCTCTTCTCCGCAAACAGGCACTGTCACATCCAAATAAATTCCTGAATTTTCCTGGGCGCTTTTTTGGTAGAGTTGTAAACATCAAAAATATTAAGGATTGTGACTGATGCCTTACATCAAAGATGACGATGGACGCCTGAACAACTTTGCTAAAGAGCCGAAGGTGTATGAAGCCGTACCTCCCAACAAAAATCAGCAACGCAACTACATCATCATGGGTATTGCAGCAGCCATGTTAGTCGCCGGTTTGGTGTACGTGGCTGCCTCCGTCTGAAAACTGGCCTGAGACTCAAAGCTGCTTCAAATCGCAATTTTAAATAATCCTTCGAGAAACCATGTTTTCCTTTCCCAAGGAAACATGGTTTTTGTGTTTCAATACAAAGCAGGGAGTTGCGACAATCCTGAAGCGTGCCGAGCGAGCCCGAAAGCTAAATAAGACCAGCATAAATTTGGTGTTTTCCTCTCGGCTGTAGGGTTCAGGGACTTGGGTTGCACTTAATCACACTGGTTCGCCACCCACATAAAATTGCCAATTGAAAATCTACAATCCTTTAGTCATCACCGGTGCGATTGACAATCAAGCATCCAGGATACAAGCCACGTGATTCATCCGTCCAGAAATAAAAAACCTGTATCCGATAAAGGAGCCTCCGAATTTATCCGTGGGGTCAAGGCTTCAATCTAAAATCTAAAATCTAAAATCTAAAATCGATTGACTGCCTTCGGGGCGCAAGTTGTGAGTTATGAGCGATCGAGATTTCAACTCTCAACTCTACAATCTAAAATCTACAATCCAAAATCTAAAACCTAAAACCTAAAATCTAAAATCTAAAATCGGCTGATCCTGATGTCTATTCCTTCCCAAAAAGTTTCTAGCTCGAACAAGCTGATCTACCAACGCTTGAAACAGGCGATCGACCTCAATTTACGCCGTCAAATTTTTATCGCCGCCTGCGACGACTTGTGCTTGCGGGACTGTCTGGCAGCCCGCTTACACACAGAATTAGTCGCAGAGAGCGCAGGCTCCGATCCTCGCTCCCCGATCGACTACCCCCGATTTGTCAGTTTGGAACTCGACTTGAGCGAGCCAAATCCTTGGGGTTCGATCGCCGCGTGGCTCACCCAACACCCACCGCCGCAAAACAGAGGCAGCTACAGCCGTTTGCCGGGATTTCAAATTATCGGGGCAGAACACCTGACCAGGCAGTCAGCAGCCGTGCAGTGGTCGTTCCTGAGCTATTTGAGGGACATTGAAGCAAACCTGCAATTGTGCGAGTCTGCTCTGTTGCTGTGGGTGTCGCGGCCCTGGCTGAGTTCGATCGAACAATCGGCCCCAGAATTTTGGCACTGGCGAACCGGAGTATTTGAGTTTGAAGGCGAACCAACTCCAGCTAAGGGAGACTTGGGGCACTTTGAAGACTTCGGGAACTCAGGAGACTTGCGAAACTTGCGGGACAGCGGAGACTTTGGTAACAAACTTTTAATATCTTCTTTGTCTGGACAATCCCCAATTCCCGATGAACAATTCCCAATTTCCTATCCCCCGTCCCCAGGGCCAGATTCTAAATCCCTCCCATTGGCAGATGACGAACAATCCCCAATTTCCTATACCCCGTCCCCAGCGCCAGATTCTAAATCCCTGCAACTGGCAGATTTGGTGCTAGCAGCGGCTTCTGAGGATTTGGAAGCCGAAAATAATGCCGCATCAGAGGAGAATTTTCTACCGCTGCAAACCCTGCAATACATCGAACTGCTGCAAGAACATCAGTGTTGTTCCGAAGCATTGGCTTTGGCTTATCACGGTTTGGGAAATTACTACCGCGATCGCATTCTGGGCGGAGACGTTTCAGAGCAAAACCTGACAATCGCCATTCGCGCGATCGAACAAGTGATTGCGTATCTCGACGTTGACAGCAACTCGCAGCAAAATCAACCACTAACTGAGGAATGCGCGCGGCTGATTGCCCAATTGACAGAAAATTTAACTCAGTACGCCCAGGAGTCCCACAGCCTACCGCCAATTTCCGATCTGCTCAACGATCTCGGCACTCTCTACTGGATGCTGTCGCGCGATCGCACCAATGCCCTCAACGCCTCAGATCCAGTATCCAGCCTTGAACGCAGCATCGCCCTCTACCTTGAAGGTTTGAACCGAACAGATGCCGAAACCGTACCCCAAACCCGCGTTAGATTAAACAAAAATTTGGGAATCGCCTCGGCCGATTTAGCCCGCTATCGAGACAAGACAGAGAACTTGCAGCACGCAGTTGCAGCTTACCAACAAGCGCTGCTGGATCTAGACCCCGCCGTGGAGCCTCAGCAGTACGCTGCTGCTCAGAATAATTTGGCGACAGCATACTGGAATTTAGCCCAAGATGGTGAGCCGATCGTATATCTCAAAAGCGCGATCGCAGCTTACACCCAAGCCCTCTCCTGTTACAGTCCCGAACGAGAACCCCTCAACTATGCCGGAGTGCAAAACAACCTTGGTACCGCCTGCTGGAACCTCGCCCAGCACCAACCCTCAGAACCCCTGCTAGTCAGGGCGATTTCCGCCTACCGCGAAGCATTGAAATACCGCACCCGAGAATTAGTACCTGCAGCAGCCGCCGCCACCTACAACAATCTCGGTACCGCTTATTGGCATTTGGCGAACCACTTCCAGCAGAAACAGGCGCGGACGGAATCATTGCAGCAGGCGATTACCGCCTACGAAGCCGCCCTGGATATTGCCGGAGAGATCGATCGAACCAAACTCACTTTTGACGCCTTGGCCGCCCGCAACAATCTCGGACTAGCCCACTATCAACTAGCCACAGACCCAGATTTCGCCGCTAACAAAGTCGCACAGACAAGCCATCTAGAAGCAGCACTGCAGCACCAGTTGCAAGTGTGCGCCGAATGGGGACAATATCTCAATGACAAAGGGTTAATATATGGGGATAAACTCAACCTGCAAGCCCCGGCAAACTCCCAAGCTGCTGATTCCCGGCAAACAGCATTGAGCTATATTGTCAAAACGATTAGAGCTTTCTATAGTGAATGTGGGCTGCCCGGCCAAAATTTAGCCTTATCCAAAGTTCCCGGAGATTTATTGCCCGAAATCTTGCGTAGGTTATAAATATGGCTATAACTATTAAAAGCTCAATTTTTTCGAGATTTGTATCCAGTTTTCTATTATTATGGCTGAATCTTCTTGCCTAATTCTTCAAGCAAACTTGTGGTCATGGCCCCTGTAAAAATCCTTGTGGTTGATGACGACCCGGCAATCCGAAATTTAATTCACCGTTTTTTGAGCCAGCAAGGTTATCAAGTTGAGTCTGGCGAGGACGGTGAGACTGGTCTGGAATTATTTGAGCAACTCAATCCTGACTTAGTAGTTCTAGATGTAAATTTACCTGATACAACTGGTTACAAACTGTGTCAAGAAATGCAAAGACGCACGGGCGTGTTTGTGTTGATGCTGACTGCCCGAACCGATGAAGCTGACAAAATGAAAGGGTTTGCCGAAGGTGCTGACGACTACATTACTAAACCTTTTAGTCTTGTAGAGATTGGAGCTCGCGTTGCAGCAATTTTGAAGCGCAAACGCATTGTTACTCCCGCCGAACAACAAAGTCTTACTTTTGGAGAGCTACTAATAGATCCGGTTCGCCGCGAGGTAATTCTCGGCAGTCAGATAGTTGCTTTGACTGCTTTAGAATTCGATCTGCTGTACTGTTTGGCCAGCAAACCCGGTCGCGTATGGAGGCGATCGGAATTGCTGCATGAAGTGTGGGACTACGAGTATGTAGGAGCCGATCGCGTGGTGGATGTCCATATCGGTCAAATTCGTCGCAAAATTGAACTAGATCCCAATCAAATGCCGATGATTCAAACCGTCAGGGGGGTGGGTTACAAGTTTGAGCCAACAACCTAGTAGCATTCGCCGGCACGTCCGTCGGCACACCAGGCAGAAGGCTGTATAGGGGCGGGTTCACCAATATCTCTGATTAACATCCTCGATATGTGTAAACCCGCCCTCCCACACAATAATTCAGATCGATCGAGTATCTGATTGTTTGTTCTGCAAATAGTCGCCCACTTCTCGTGCAAGATCGGAACCCCTTCGCACGCAATCTCCCAAAGCCACGCCGCCAACGTAGTTACTGCACAAATACAGCCCAGGCAAAGATTTTAAGCCTTCATCGATTTGTTGCAGGCGATCGAAATGCCCCAAATTGTACTGAGGAATCGCCCGCTTCCACACATTCACCGCTAAAACTTTAGGCTGTGGCACATCTGGTTTCAGCAAAATCCGAGACAAATCTCGGTGCACCTCCCGAACGATTTCTTCTGAGTCGAGATTGCCAATTTCCGAGTCTGTAGCCCCGCCGATGAAACTGGTGAGAGTGTGCCAGCCCGCAGGCGTGCGATCGGCAAATAAACTTGATGTCCAAATCGTCCCCAGAGTGCGAATTCCCTGCCCCCTCGGAATTAAATTTCCAAAACCTACTAATTTTTCCTTGACATCAGACTGCGGATATGCTAATACCACGCAGGCAACCGTAGGATAAGTAAAAGCTTGTAAAGCGCTGGTAACTTCGGGTTGCAGAGGCTGCAACAGATCGGCTGTAACATAAGCCGGCGTTGTCAAAACCACGGTACGCGCCTCAACTTCCTGCTGTCCGTCGGGCGTGGAGAATACAGCAATGTAAGTTTCGCGTTCTGTACGATCGAGGCGAGTCAGGTGCCAGTTGAGTTTCACTCGATCGCCCAATTCAGCAGCGATCGCCTCTGGCAAAGCCTTCAACCCCTGTTTGAACGAACCCAACTCCCCCGGTCTAGTCTTAGGAACATTCGGGTCTGCAGGCATTTTCTTCGGTCTGTTTTTAGCAGAAAGCAGCGCCCCCGCCATCAGCCCGCCACCCAGATCAGCCATCTTTGCTACCCGGCCAAAAGCCGCCGCCGCGCTAAGTTGTTGCGGATCGCCCGCATAAACCCCAGAAACAAAAGGTTCCACCAACCGCTGCATCACTTCCTGCCCCAGATGACGGCGGAAAAATTGAGAAACAGTTTCCTCGTTACCCTGCTGCGAAAGTCCAGCGCCCATTGCCGGCGCGACAAATCCCAAAGCCCCGAACAACGCCCGCAGTTTCCCCGGAAAACTCAGCAACTGAGACTGAATCATCGCCGGTGGAGTCATCGGCACCGGTTGCAGCTTTTTTTGCCAATACACAAAACGAGGCAATTTGCGATCGGCAAAAATCAACTCCTGCTTCAATCCCACATCCACAGCCAACTTCATCAATTCCGGCGTCGGCGAAAAACTGTTCGGGCCCTCCTCCCAGAGAAACCCCCCCGCTGTCACAGTGGTGATGTTCCCGCCCACACGTCCCTGACTCTCAGCGACTAAAATCTTTAGCGAGGATGGATTCGTTGCTTCCTTGTGAAGTGCGTGCGCCAAACTCAAACCGCTAATACCCGCACCCACAATCAAGGTATCTAATAGTTCCATATTACATAGAAAAATATCGCAATCTTTATGTTACATGGGTTTGCACGGCTTGCGTTCTTTGCTTCGCGTACTGCCAAACCGCTTTCAGATTACCGAATCGGGAATTGGGAATCGGGAATTGGGAATTGGAAATCGGTAAGCTGTCGGGCATTTCTTAAGCATTTTTCTCGCAGGTTGTGGATTAACCTCTGCCCACCTCCCCGTCTCCCCGTCTATCCATCTCGCTTTTGTATCCGCTGGGTCTGGTGTAAAAAAAGACCATCTGCTGTTATTAAGCTATCTTCCCAAAAATACTATTTCTTTAAAATTTTTGTATTATAGGCAACAGCGCCGAAAATTGCACTGGGAAACGCAGCAGTAAAGTGTCCAAAAAGATTTGAGTGGGTTAAACTAACTTTAGGAAAATTTTAGAGCTTAAGCAAGTCAGCACCCCGCTCTGAAGAGATGGGGCTTTATGCCCTAATCAAAAGAGAAAGTTGACCAGCGATCGTCTTAACTGATTACGTTATCAAAAATATGGGTGTAAGCCCAAGCTGCTATGCGATCGCGCGTGAAATATTTAAAACGGTAATTGTTCCGTTGAAAGTAGATCATAAAAGTACCAAGCGACCAAGTAGCCCGGTGTAGCAATAATCAATATTCAAGGCGGTTAAAACGGCCTGATGAGTGTTTCCTCGATCGGTCTACTCACATCTTGCACCATTCTCAAGAACAGGCAAGATGCCTGTTCCACAAAGAGTTAATTTCTTGTGGGTTGGGCATCCTGCCCGCTCATAAAAGCTTATTGAAAATGGTGCAACAGATGAGCCTGAAGACACGAGGTTTCCACAATACTAAGCTTTTCTCATGAAAAAATACCCATGCAGGAAGTTATCAACTTGTTTCAGTCTTTTTTCTCTAACTCTGTTGATGCTTTCCTAGAGTGCGATCGACAGCAAAAGTACCTATCGATCAATCCAGTCGCTGCTGCTTGGATGGGATTGGAGCCTGCTGAAATAGTCAACAAAACTAATCAGGAATTATTAAAATTATATCCCAATAATGCTGCTGTCAAAAATATAATCTCGCAGATTGATTCTTGCCTGCAACAAGTATTTATTACCGGGGAAAAACGGCTGGCAATTCATGAGGTGACGACGGCAGACGGCGGGATTAAAATTTACGAAACTGCTTACACGCCAGCGGTGGATGCCTCTAGCAAGCAGATGCGGGTTTTGGGCGTCGGTAGAGATATCACCAGGCACTACCGCTGGCAGCAGCAGAAAACTCAACAGTTACGCCGATCGAACCATTTACTGTGGTTGAATGCAGCTAACAGTCCCCTGGCAATGGTGGGCTGGGATGAAGATTTTCGCATAGTTCAATGGTCTAAACGCGCCGAGGAAATCTTTGGCTGGACAGCCGATGATATGATGGGCAAGCAGTTCGGCGATTTGGCTTTGATTTGCGAGGAAGATCGAGAGGCTGTAAGCGCGATCGAGCTTGAACTAGCCACTGGCAACGGCAATACTTCAATTAACCGCAACTATACTAAAAGCGGACAGGTAATTTGGTGTCGCTGGTTCAACTCAATTATTCGCAGCGGCGACACTTTTACCGTGCTTTCTTTGGTGGAAGATATCACCGATCGCAAACGGTTGGAAGCAGAAAAAGCCCAAGCTTCTCGCCTCACAGCAATGGTAGCCGATGTGGGTATTGCCCTCACCAAACACCCTGAAGATATCCTGCTTCCCTGCTGCGAGGCAATGGTGCGAAATCTCGATGTCGCTTCTGCTGAAATTTGGACTTTCAACTCTCAACATAATGTTTGCCAATTGCAAGCAGCCTCGGGAATATACAGTCGCACAGACGATCGGGCTAGGTTTATTGAAAGTAAGGTTAACTCGATCGCCAAACAGCAAAAACCGGAATTTGACTGTGGATTTGAACTGAATAATTTTGGACTCCCAGAGGAAGAATCCGCGAAAGCAACAGATGAGCAAAGTTCCGAAGTAGCAATTATCAATGCCAGTCAAAAGCCGACAAATTGCCCAATCCCCAAGCAAATTCTCACCTTCGCCGGCTACCCTTTAATAGTCGAAGAACGGCTGGTGGGAGTAATGGTAATTATCAGCAGCCAGCCGCTGACAGCACCGTTTCAGGAAACTTTAGCATCGGTTGCGGATGTCATTGCTTTAGGCATCGAACGCAAGCGTGCAGAATCTGAATTAAAATCAGCTAGAGGGTTCCTCAATTCCGTAGTAGAAAATCTGCCGGTGGGAGTTTTTGCTAAAGATGCTTCTTCGCTGAAATTTGTGCTGTGGAATAAAGCGGGAGAAACGATCGCAGGTGTTACCTCTCAAGAGGCGATCGGCAAAAATGACTACGATATTTACCCCAAAGAACAAGCTGATGTTTTTACTGCTCAAGACAGGGAAATATTGACCGGTGAACACAACCAATCTACTGTTAAAGACATAGGCGAAGAGCCGATCCAAACTCGCCACAAAGGTATGAGAATACTGCACACCCGCAAAGTGCCAATTCTCGACGCCACAGGCCGTCCTCAGTACGTTTTGGGGATTACTGAAGATATTACCGAACGCAGGCAGGTAGACGAAAGCGTGCGCCTCTACGACCAAATTGTCGAGAATATGCAAATTGGTTTGTACGTCTACCATTTAGAAAATATAGACGATGACAGCACTCTCAGGGCGATCGCCTCCAATCCTGCAGCTACCCTATTTACCGGATTAGAAATGGCGGATGTTTTGGGAATGACAATCGACGAGATTTTTCCCCACCTGCGATCGAAAAACATTCCCCAAGCATTTGCTTCGGTAATTCGCACCCAGAAAGCCGTAGAACTTGAAGATATTGAGTGCGATGAAGGGGGTCGAATAACTCGCGCTTTTTCTATTAAAGCTTTTCCATTACCCAACAACTGCGTCGGTGTTGCTTTTGAAAACATTACTGCTCGCAAGTGCCTAGAACTACAACTGCAGGCGTCTTTGGAAAAAACCGAACGTTCCGAACAACTCCTGCGTACAGTAATAGACAAAACTAGCGACTGGATTTTTGCCAAAAACAAAAGTTTTCGCTATATTTTGGCAAACCAGAGTTTCGCTCAAGCAATTGGTAAAACAGTCGAAGAAATAATTGGCAAATCCGATTTAGAATTAGGATTTTCAGAAGAAATCGTGTTTGGTAATTTGGCCAAAAATATCCGAGGATTCCGCACAGACGACTCTGCTGTATTGGTCGGCGAAATCATCCACAATCCCTGCGATCCGGCAACTATTGCTGACGGTTCAGTACATATTTTTGATACCCAAAAACTTCCCCTGCGCGACGCTGAAGGTAATGTATTTGCAGTGCTAGCTTTCGCTCACGATATTACCGAACGACATGAATCGGAAGCAGCTTTGCGTAGAAGTGAATCCAGATTTAGGTCTTTGGTAGCTAATATTCCCGGAGTGGTTTATCGCTGGAAGTGCGATTTTTCGACTAATTTTATTAGCGATGCCGTTTACTTATTAACGGGCTACCATGCGGCAGATTTTATTTGGCTTTTGGACAGGAGATGCCGGACTTTTGCTAGCATTATTTACCCGGAAGATTTGGCCAAAGTAGAAGCAACTATTCGGCAAGGCATAGAAAACAAAGAGTCTTATAACTTGGAATACCGCTTGCTAGCAGCAGACGGCACGGTTAAATGGGTGTGGGATAAGGGTTCTCCTGTGTTTGACGCAGATGGAAACGTTTGCTATTTGGACGGGGTGATTTTTGATATTAGCGATCGGTACTACGCCGAGGAAGCATTGCGCCAAAAAACTTTAGAGTTAGAAGCAGTTTTTCGCGCTTTGCCTGATTTGTATTTTCGACTAGATGCTGACGGTATAATCGTGGATTATTTGTCAGGAACTTCTTCGAGTTTATACGTACCTCCCGAACATTTTATCGGCCAACGAATCACAGACATATTGCCACCCAATGTCGCCGGCCAATTTGCCCAAGCAATCTTTGAAATTTCCGCAACAAGAAATTCAATCGATATAGAATATTCGCTTTTCGTGTCGGAAGGAGAAAAAACTTATGAAGCCCGACTGTTGCCGTTTAATTCCGATCAGATTATTATTCTAGCCCGCAATATTACCCAGCGCAAACAAGCCGAAGCTCAATTAAAACATAAAAATCGCCAGCTAGAGCAAACATTGAAACAATTAGGCAGGACTCAAGCTCAACTAATTCAAGCGGAAAAAATGTCGGGTTTGGGACAGCTAGTGGCGGGAATCGCTCACGAAATCAATAATCCTGTCAGTTTTATTTACGGTAATATCACTTACGCTAGTGAGTATGCCAAGAACTTGCTGGAACTGTGCAGTTTGTACCACGCACACTACCCGGAACCTGTTGCTGTTATCCAAGATTGGGCAGAAGAAATAGAACTGGAATTCATGAAAGAGGATTTCCCGCACCTGCTGACTTCAATTCAAACTGGAGCCGATCGAATTCGCCAAATAGTTCTGTCTTTGCGTAACTTTTCCCGCCTGGAAGAATCCGATCTTAAGCGTGTTAATATTCACGAAGGAATAGAGAGTGCTCTGTTAATTTTGCAACACAAGATTAAAGAAAATGGTAGAAATCGTCCTATTCAGATAGTTAAAGAATATGGGAAATTGCCGCAGATACAGTGCTACGTGGGACAGTTAAATCAAGTGTTTATGAATATTTTAAATAATGCTATTGATGCTTTAGCGAATGTCAGGCAGAGGAAGTTGGAATTGGCGACTTATGTGGAAGAGGAAGGGCAAGATTTTGCTAGTTTACCTTTAAGTTGCGACACATTGCCTTCGATTCGGATTCGCACGGAGGTGTTGGAGAATAATCGGGTTGCGATCGTAATTTCCGATAACGGGTGTGGAATGGCAGAGTCTGTTAAAGGTCGGGTATTTGACCCGTTTTTTACTACTAAACCAGTAGGCAAAGGTACAGGTTTGGGACTGTCTATCTCCTATCAGATTGTGGTGGAAAGACACGGAGGGACGCTGCAGTGCATTTCCGCGCCTGGAGAGGGAACTGAATTTGCGATCGAGATTCCAATTCGGCAGAGGTAATGAGTCATTGGTAAGTGGTAGTTGCACCATAAAAATGATAATCTAATTAAAGGTTGTAAAAGTCAGGAATATTAGCATGGTATACAAAAGCATACATACTTCTAATGCCGTTGCAAAACCAATTAAAGATGATGAGGATGATGATGATTCCTACGTTGACTATTTTTATGACGATCAGGGGGCTCCGCCGGGAACTCTCGACTTAGAACCCGATGCGCCGCCTCCGGAGATTGTATTAATTGATTATTGCGAAACAGCCGCAACTCGCGCCCACTTGGCAAATCCTCAAGAAGGTGCTGCGTATTTAGATACAGCATCTGTTTCTTGGGTGGATATGTTGGGATTAGGAAACAAAGAAACTTGGCGGCAAATGGCCGAAGTATTTAATTTGCACGTAATGGCTCAGGAAGATGTAGTTAATGTTCCCCAGCGACCGAAAGTTGTAGATTATGAAGAACACATTTTAATCATTGCTTGGATGGTGATGCTGCATCCAGAATCCGATACTTTTCATAAAGAACAAGTAAGTTTTATTTTGGGCAAGCATTACCTGCTAACTGTTCAGGAAGAACCCGACTATGATTGTTTTGGACCAGTACGCGATCGCATTCGTAAAGGACAAGGAATGATTCGCAAACACGGAGCCGATTATCTGGCTTATACTCTGTTAGATTCGATTATAGATGGCTTCTTCCCTGTATTAGAAGTTTATGGAGAGCGCATTGAACAATTAGAGGATGAAGTGGTGCTAAACCCCACCCGCAAAACCCTGGAAAAAATCTATAAAATCCGGCGCGAATTGCTGACTCTGCGCCGCGCCATTTGGCCGCAGCGGGATGCAATTAATGTTTTGATTCGAGATAGCAGTGATTTGATTAGTCCAGAGGTGCGAATTTACCTGCGCGACTGTTACGATCACACAGTGCAGGTGATGGATATGGTGGAAACCTATCGAGAGTTGTCTTCGGGTTTGATGGATGTTTACTTGTCTTCGGTTGGTAATAAAATGAATGAAATCATGAAATTGCTGACGGTGATTTCGAGTATATTTATTCCTCTAACTTTTGTTGCGGGAGTATACGGGATGAATTTCAATACCGAGAAATCGCCCTGGAATATGCCAGAACTGAATTGGTATTTTGGCTATCCGCTTTGTTGGGCGATCATGGTAGCGATCGCCTCTGGTTTAGTTTACTTCTTCTGGCGGCGCGGCTGGTTTGATAATTTTTCTACTGTGAAAGATGACTCATTAAAGTAACCGAATTGAAGATTTGAGATTGGGGATTAAAGATTGAAGAATCCAAAATCCTGTTATGTAAAAAGGTTTCCTGCCCCTAGTTGAATCCGTGCGATAAATCCTGGCATGATAATTGCCAACTTTTGGACCCCCTGATTCATCCGTGAGTGAATTTAAGGGGAGTTGCAGGGAAATTTAATTGTTGGGCGGGCCTTCGGGCCCACAGTACAAGAGTTTGAATAAACTGAGATGTTGCACCATTGTCAAGAACAGGCTTTCCGGCCTGTTCCACAAGAGATGAATTTTATTGTGGAACAGGCCGGAAAGCCTGTTCATAAAAAGCTTATTGACAATAGTGCCAGATGTGAGAATAAACACAAATGTCCAAATTAAGTGGGCGACAAGTTAAAATATTCAATCTCAAATCCCACATTGATTGACGAACGATCGCGTACAATAAATCTGGGGAAAAAGTAGGCGCAGGCGGTTGCGGATTAGCGAAAGCTTGTCTGAGGAAAGTCCGGGCTCCCGAAAAACCAAACTTGCTGGGTAACGCCCAGTGCGAGCGATCGTGAGGATAGTGCCACAGAAAGATACCGCCAATTAGTCATTAGTCAGCAGTCATTGGTCATTAGGAAGTAACTGAGGATTTTTGACTGGGAAGCAACCACTAATTTGGTAAGGGTGCAAAGGTGCGGTAAGAGCGCACCAGCAGCATCGAGAGGTGCTGGCTCGGTAAACCCCAGTTGGGAGCAAGGTCGGAGGGACTATGGTTGGTTTTTTACCAGTTCCGTTTTTTGGTACCGCTTGAGGCGTCTGGTAACAGGCGTCCCAGATAGATAACTGCCCTCGAAAACTGCTTGCAGTTGAGAGAACAGAACCCGGCTTATGTCCGACTTTTTCCCCCCCCATTTAATTAAAATTACCGCTTGGGAATCAGGTCAACAAATCTTTTCGACCTGTTTTATGTTGGGTAATGTGTGCAGTGCACACCCGGAGGAAGATTTTGGGTAAGGTGCACCATAAGCACCCGGAGGAATATTTAGTCTTTCAACTAATTTTTTTTTATTAATATGAATCTGATCCCAGTTAAAAAAAATAATGCAACTTTTGAAAAGCTCCAAACCCGGATAGTAATCCGTGATTCCCACTTCTAAAATCTAAAATCTAAAATCTAAAATCTAAAATGGTATGATTTATCCGGGTCGCCAAAAGCAACTTGAAACATTAATTCAAAAATTGGGACTGACGAAGAATGCTTCGATAAAATGGCATCTCCTCGATTTAGCTTTGACTCATGCGAGCGCGTCAGCTAAGGCAAATTACGAGCAACTAGAGTTTGTCGGGGATGCAGTTGTGCGGCTGGCTGCGTCGGAATTGTTGTTTGAGATTTATCCTGACTGTACAGTGGGGGAATTTGCTGCTATTCGATCGATCTTGGTGAGCGATCGCATTCTTGCTAAAATCGCTGAAAGTTACGGGTTCGATCGCTATTTAATTGTTTCCAGCAGCGCCGCCGCAGACAAAACAGGCGCTGAACCCCGGTTGGCCGATGCTTTGGAAGCGGTACTGGCTGCGCTTTATTTGAGTACCCAGAGCTTAGAATTAATTCGCCCTTGGCTAGATTCTCACTTTCAACGCTTAGCAACAGAAATCCGCAGCGATCCGGCCCGCCAAAACTACAAAGCTGCTCTCCAAGAGTTGACTCAAGGCAAATACAAAACTTTGCCCAAATATAGCGTGCAAGAAACTGGGACAGTGCAGGGCGGGGAGGATCGTTTTACCGCAGAAGTTCTCATTCAGGGAAAGTTGGTAGCAGAGGGAAAAGGTCGATCGATCAAAGCGGCCGAACAAGCAGCGGCTCAGGCAGCTTTCAATAAATTAGTTGACAGTTGACAGTTGACTGTTGAATGGTGTTATCAGTTATTGGTTATTTGTTAGGAGCGCGAATTAAATAACTTACAATTTTAATTGTTATTGTGGGATGGGCGTCCCGCCCGTCCAAAAAGGACGGGCGGGACGCCCATCCCACTTTCAAGAGTGGAAGTTATTTAATTCTCATTCCTTAGCTGATACCAATAACCAATAACCAATAACTACTGCAAACAGTCAACAGTCAACAGTGATTTTTTTGAGTAAAAACATAGATAATAATAACAAAATATGCTATAATTGCTGTGCGATTTTTTAAATTATAATTAATGAAAATCGGAATAGCTGTATTGGGTGCCGGTCGCTGGGGAGTTAACCTAATTCGCAACTTTCTCGAACATCCCAACAGCGAAGTTTTAGCGGTGGTAGACCCGAATCGAGATTCATTGGCGGCCGTTCAAAAACAGTTTAATCTTGATGCCTCGGTGATTCTAGCTGCCGATTGGTCTCAAGTGCAAGCCTTGCCGGGACTGCAAGCTGTGGCGATCGCTACTCCAGCTTCCACACACTACACCCTCGCAGCAGCAGCGCTGAAACAAGGCTACCACGTCTTAGCAGAAAAACCCCTCGCCCTCAACCTGACTGAAGCAATAGAACTCTGTCAATTAGCCGAAAAACAGCAGCGGCAACTCTTCGTTGACCACACTTATCTGTTTCATCCAGCAGTCGATCGAGGCCAAAGAATTATTCAACAGCATCAACTTGGAAAATTGCGCTACGGTTACGCCCAGCGCACCCATTTTGAACCGGTGCGCCATGACGTTGATGCCCTTTGGGACTTGGCTATTCACGATATCGCTATTTTCAATACTTGGCTGGAACAAATGCCAATTGAAGTAAGGGCGATCGGCACTGTTTTTCCGAAGGAAGAAGGAAGTTCGGCAACGGATTCTGTAACGGATGTAACGGATGTAAAGGATAGAAGGAACAAGGAAGAAGGAAGAGCGAACCAGGAAGAAGGAATAAATCCAGAAGCAGCAGAAATTGAAAATCAATTTGCTCCTTCACTGCTGACTACTAATCCTGCAGAAAAACTAGCAGATTTAGTTTGGGTAACGCTCACCTATCCCGACGGATTTCAAGCATTTATTCACCTGTGCTGGCTAAATCCCGACAAACAACGGCGCTTAACAGTTGTTGGCAGTTTGGGAACCTTGATTTTTGATGAAATGTCGCCAGAAACTTCCCTGATTTTGCAGCGCGGCAATTCAGATTGGCGAGGGGAAGAGAATAACTCTTTTGAAAGTGCGCTCGCGCCGCAGCCAACTGGCCTGAGACACCGCGAAGTGTTGACTTTAGAACAAGTAGAACCGCTGAGGCGAGTGTGCGATCGCTTCCTCAACTGCGTGCAAACCAATACCCCCTGTCTTACCTCTTCGGGCGCTGCTTCCGTCGAATTAATCCGCATTCTCAGCACTTTGAGCAAATCCCTCGAACTCGGCGGACAGCCCCTAATACCATTTTAGATTTTAGATTTTAGATTTTAGATTGGGAAAATCACTCCTTAACTTTTGGAATTTCCCTTTTCCGTTACTAAGTCCGGGCTGTGAAAATAAAAACTTGACTGCTGATTGACAGGCAAAGAAATCATCACCGTAGTACCTTGATTCACGCCCGCGCTGTGCAGGGTAATGCTTCCGATCATAGATTCCATTATCCTTCGCGAGATAGCCAAGCCCAAACCGTTACCGCCAAACCTGCGAGTTGTAGAACCATCAGCCATCACAAAAGGTTGAAACAATTTCTGCTGGTGCTCGGGATCGATACCAATTCCCGTATCTTTAATTGTCACCACCACCCAATCGCTTTGACCGCTGGGGCCCGTCGTACTTTCCCCACTGCCGTTAAAACTAGCAGAATTAGTCCTCGATTCTAGCCGCACAGATATACTAATACTCCCCGACTCTGTAAACTTAACGGCATTGCTCAAAATATTTAAAAACACCTGTTTTAGCTTCTCTGGATCGGCATGAACAATAATCGGATCGTGAGGCTCTGGCAAACTTAACTTCAAGCCTTTTTCCTCAATTTGAGTCGCTTGCAAATCAATCGCGTCTTCAAGTACCTGAGTAATGTCAACTACTTCTAACATCATGGAGAAGGTGCCGGATTCTATTTTAGCAATGTCCAAAATATCATTAATAATATTGAGCAATTGCATGGACGAGTCGTGGGCCCGCTGTAAAAACTCCATTTCTTCATCTCGGTCATCGCAGTAGCCGTCCCGCACAATTTGAATAAAACCAATAATCCCGTTGAGTGGCGTTCTTAATTCGTGAGAAATATTCCCCAAAAATTCATTTTTTAATTGATTGGCAACTTGCGCTTCTTTGGTTGCTACTTCCAATTCTTTGGCCCAGGCTCTGAGGCGCTGTACCATGCTGTTGAGTGCTTCTGATAGTTGATTAAATTCCCTAATTTGGAAATCTTGGGGCACTGTCTGCGACGCTTCCGTATCTACTTTCATGGCGTAGTCTCTCAGTTTTTCCACAGGACGCGCCAAGTCGCGAGACAGATATAAAGTCGCGATGATACTAGCAGCAACCAAACCTACAATTAAATTAAATAAAACTTGCTGAATTTCTTCCAAACCTGACAGAGCGTAATCTAAACGAGAGACAGCTAAAATAATCCACTTGCTGTTCTCCTGTGTAGTTGAAGGACTCGGGATAGCGGCGTATCCTGCTAGCAACTCTACACCATTTCTTTCAAAGGAAAATAGGTGGAGAAAAGCTGTTCCGCCTGCGATCGCCCTTCTGACAATACTTTTTAGTCGAGCGGCATCTGCCTCGGCGTCGATATTGCGGCCCACGCGGTTGACATTAGGGTGCGCCAAAATCGTCCCATCTTGGTCGATCGCCACAGTATAGCCGGCTAAAGAACCCTTGGGAGCGCTGGTTTGCACAGGCAAGGCCGACTGCAAACTCAAAGCATAACTCAACTGCAGGGTATTGCCCCGACGAATGTAAACAGGAGCGCTCAACACCAAACTCGCTTGGCTATCGGAGCCTTCTTTACCCGCATCGGGAAAATCCTCAGCCCCCAAAGCCGCCTTCCGATCGTTTGCTGTCCCCTGTCGCTGGGGAGGTAAGGACAGACTGATGTAAACGCTCTTTTCGTCCAGCAGCGTTTGCTGCTGCTGTACGGGCGGCCAAAATTTTGCCGGCAACGACTGAATCGGCTGCTGCCCGCAAGTGCTTGCTATCACTTGATTTGTCTTTAAATTAGTCAATTGCAAGCAATCAACCTGGGCTGGCAACCGCTGCCCTAATTGGGCGATAAACTTTTGATAATCCTTCGGATCTACCGACTGCAACATCGAGCTTTCCGAAGCGCCGATCAGATTCGACTTCAGCGATTTCGCCCACTGTTCAATAGTGTCTGCTTTTCTGACTGCACTTTCTGTCAAGTTTTGACGAGCAGTTTCCAGAAGCGTCGAGCGTGCCTTGCGATAGGTAACATACTCCCCCACCAGTAGAACCGGTACGCTGAGCAACAAAATCCGCGACAGTAAAATACGGCGAAAGGAGGATTGACCTAACTTAACCATAGGAAATATCTAAATTAAGGTGCAACACCCAACAGCGACCATTAAAGTGAAATAAACCAGACCGAAAGCGTGAATCTGTCTAGGGGGCTCTGCTGACTGGACAACACAGCTTCCGAACAACATTTAAACACAATTATAGAAGCCACTGTAGTAATCTCGATTCTAAGTGTGTGGACTTAAAGAGGCTTAGCAATTTGTTTGGCCACTGCCTGTGATTTCGGTCACACTTCCCTTCTCAATTTTCGGCTCGATTGGCATCCGATCGCCCAGGGGCCGATTTTTCAGGCTGCCAAAAGCGTCGGGTGGACATACCGCAGTTGCTTGAAGCTAGAA
Source organism: Microcoleus sp. D3_18a_C4 (assembly GCF_036702415.1). NCBI lineage: Bacteria > Bacillati > Cyanobacteriota > Cyanophyceae > Oscillatoriales > Microcoleaceae > Microcoleus > Microcoleus sp. D3_18a_C4. Next base: position 21,545 of record NZ_JAUBTI010000088.1, read on the forward strand.
TCGCATAGATGCACTCTGACACCCAAATTAACGGGCAAAAAGTTCTGTCTCCGGGTAGTACACAGAGAGAATTCTGCTCGATCGGACTTTTTCTTTCCGAATGCCTTCAAGAGATGGGCCAGAGATGGGCGATGCGAGATTTTGCACCCTGTCAAAGATTTCTTTTGCCATCCGATTGATTCGGTGACAATAATTCACCTGTCAAACAAAAAGAATGAGATGATCGAGCTGCCGATCAACTCTGACCACCCTAATGTGGGGAACCTTGGCCCAAACAGTGCACCCACGCTCCGTAAATTCGCGTAAATTCGCGTAAATTCGCGGTCTCGGCAATAATCTCCATAGCTTAATCGATGAAAAAAAACTTTAGCGATTATACGTATTATTACACAAACAACCGTCCGAGATATCATCACGCTTATTTGATATCTCCCCTTTTAGAAATGCTGGCGACACTTCAGCAGACCAGCAAGACAAAACTCCGAGTTTTGGATCTCGGCTGTGGCAATGGCAGCCTCAGTCACGTCATCGCAGAGCACGGCTGCGAAGTTGTCGGCGTTGACACTTCTGCACCCGGAATTTCCATCTCCCGTCAAAGTTTCCCCGATTGTCAGTTTATCCAAGCAGATATTTACGACCTCCCCGATACCGATATTCTGAACTCATTTGATGTTGTCTTAGCTATTGAAGTAATCGAACACTTGCTTTATCCTAAAGAAATAGCAAAAACTGCCAAAAGATGCCTCAATCCGGGAGGAAGACTAATTATTTCCACACCCTATCACGGCTATTTAAAAAATGTGGCTTTAGCGGTTTCTGGCAAACTAGATAAACATTTTACAGTTCTTTGGGATAACGGGCACATTAAATTTTTTTCAGTAGAGACGCTGACCAAGTTATTAACATCTGAAGGATACACCGACATAAAATTTAAATTTGCGGGTCGGTGTCCCTATCTTTGGAAATCAATGTTATGCTCTAGTACGTTCTCGCCAGAAGCGGATAAATCATGAGTTTTGAGTTGTGATTTTTCAGCCCATTAATTTTTATGAATAGACAACCAGCCCTCATGAAAAGTAAAAGATAACTTTTATGGTGAAAGGGTGAAACAAATAAAATGATTGTTGGCGTTTGGATATTAGGCGATCGACTTTGGCAGAACCAAGCTGCTATCAACCCCACAGATGATAAATCTTCCCTACTGGGATTTCCTAGCGCGCCAGCGGGACAAACTTCAGTCGATCGGTCCCATGAGCTTTCTCTTAGCCAATCTCGACAAAATGCCACCCGCAGAATTGGCAACCATCCGCCAAAAAGCGGCAGAGTGGCACTTAGGAAGTCAGTAGTCAGTAGTCATTAGTCATTAGTCAGTAGTCATTTTTTATTTGCTAGCCATGCCCCATGCCCCATCCCCTTTGCAATTCTTATTTTTTCCCTGACTTTTCCCTAAACATTCCACAGCGTTTCCCCAGGCAAGTCTGAGGTTTTCCACAGATTCGACAAAGTTTTCCACAGAAATTAACGGCACGGTAGCATCTTGCTGCGGAATTGGGGATTTCCTTAACTTGCTGCCTAATTCCTCATAAAGCCCCCAACACATAAAGATATGTAACAAAAAATGCCCTGAAAAGCTTATTATTTGGTAAACCTTTTTTTTATATAAAGGAGTTTGTAATATTTCGCAACATTGACAAACCCACCCCCTCATAGCGCACAATGATGCGACCGACCTAAAAAAAAGCGCTCTGATTTCGGCTGTGCCTGCACCTGTATCCGGCCGAAGGGGGGGTTCTGTTTTCAATTTATTAGCGAGACTAAAAAAAATGATGAACCCAACAGTCAGTATTTTTGCTGAAATTCCCGAAACGCTGCACGATTCTCTCAAAACTTACCTGGAAACCCATCCCGAATGGGATCTAGACCGAGTATTTTGCGCGGCCCTGTCGCTGTTTTTGTTGCAGAATGCCGATAGCGGTACGCCTGAAGCTTCGCGCAGTTATCGCCAAGCTGCGAGAGTTTATCTCGAAACTCTGTTTCAATCTCCTCAAGACTTGCACAGCAACAATGTAACTCCCTCGTCCTGAGAACTATCGCTTATAGCTTAATGCCGAGCCCCATTGCATGTCCCTTAAGAAGCAGGGCTGTTTCATTTTCAGGAAAATCGGGATTTTGTAGGGGTAGTGCTACCCCTACTCCCCGTGCCTACCCCCTCCACGGACGAGGGAATCGGTGTTTCAAATATTGGGGCTGCCACGGGGGGATTGGGGCTGCCACGGGGGGATTGCCCCTACAAGAGAATGAAAAATCCCCCCGGACTATCAGGGGATGCCGGGAGGGTAAACTGCCTTAATCGTCAAACAGTAGACGGGTAGTACATAAGACGCGCTTGTTGACACGCATGGTGCTTATGGCGCACCCTACAGGCTACAAACTAATGGCTGAAGACTACATCATGCCCATGCCGCCCATGCCGCCCATGCCGCCCATGCCGCCCATGCCGCCCATGCCGCCCATGCCGCCCATGCCGCCCATGTCGCCCATGTCGCCGCCGGCTTTTTTCTTCTCGGGTTTTTCGACAATCACAGCTTCAGTGGTCAATACCATACCAGCAATGGAACCGGCATTTTGCAAAGCCGATCGCACTACCTTAGCCGGGTCAATAATCCCGGCGGCAATCATATCTTCGTACACGTCGGTGAGAGCGTTGTAGCCAACGTTGAACTCGCTCGCCCGCACTCGTTCGATGACGATCGAACCTTCAACGCCGGCATTATCAGCGATTTGACGCAAAGGTGCTTCCAAAGCTTTCTTCACCAAGTCAGCGCCTACTTGTTCTTCGGTGTCTAAAGTATTTCTGATCGCATCTATTTTTGTAATCAGGTGAATTAGCGTCGTGCCACCTCCGGCAACGATACCTTCTTCCACAGCAGCTTTAGTAGCGTTCAGAGCGTCTTCAATACGCAGTTTACGGTCTTTGAGCTCGGTTTCGGTAGCTGCGCCGACTTTAATTACAGCGATGCCGCCGGCGAGTTTGGCGATGCGTTCGGTTAGCTTTTCCTTGTCGTAGTCGGAATCCGTCGCTTCTAGCTGTTTGCGGATTTGCTCGATCCGTTTTAGCACGTCAGCTTTGTGTTCTTCGCCTGCAACAATGATCGTGTTTTCTTTGTCGATCGTAATTTTGCGGGCGGTACCGAGCATTTCTAGGGTTGCCGTATCGATGCTGAGTCCGACTTCTTCAGAAATCAGTTGACCGCCGGTGAGTACGGCGATATCTTGAAGCATAGCTTTGCGTCGATCGCCAAAACCAGGAGATTTGGTTGCTGCGATGTTCAATACGCCGCGGGCTTTGTTGACTACCAGAGTTGCCAAAGCTTCGCCTTCAATATCTTCGGCGATAATTAGCAGCGGTTGACCTGTGCGGGCGATTTTTTCGAGAACTGGAATTAGTTCTTGAATCGAGCTAATTTTTTTGTCGGTAATCAGGATGCGAGCGTTTTCGTACTCAACTTCCATGCGATCGGTGTTAGTGACGAAATACGGAGAAAGATATCCGCGATCGTACTGCATCCCTTCGACAACTTCCAATTCCGTTGTCAGAGATTTCGACTCTTCAACAGTAATTACGCCGTCTTTGGTGACTTTTTCCATTGCTTGGGCAATCATGGCGCCGACTTCTTCGTCGTTACCGGCGGAGACAGTAGCGACTTGAGCAATGGCGCTTCCTTCGACGGGTTTCGCCAATTTCTCGATTTCCAGCACCAAGTGGGCGATCGTTTTTTCAATACCCCGGCGCAGCGCGACTGGGTTTGCGCCTGCTGCGACATTCTTCAAACCTTCGCGAATGAGGGATTGAGCGATAACCGTTGCGGTTGTTGTGCCGTCGCCTGCGATATCTTTAGTTTTGGAGGCGACTTCTTGAATTAAGCGAGCGCCGGCATTTTCCAGGGGGTCTTCGAGCTCGATATCCCTAGCAACGGTGATACCGTCGTTAACGATTTGGGGAGCGCCGTATTTCTTTTCCAATAGGACGTTCCGGCCTTTCGGGCCCAAGGTGATGCGGACAGCATCGGCGAGTTGATTGACGCCGCGTTCTAGTGCCCGCCGAGATTTGTCGCTAAATGCAACTATTTTTGTCATGTTTGTCTCCAATCGCTTACATTAGCAAATTTAGCACTCTCTGAGTCTGAGTGCTAAGCCGATCGATTTTTGATTGTAGCGCGCCTCAACCGTGTGGGGGATTGGGGGGGCGGATGGGAGATTTGGGCGAGCTCGTTCCGGGTGGCTAAGGACAGGGCAATGCCGTGTCCCCACAGCGGGTAGGGGCACGGCACTGCTGTGTCCTCACAGATATCCTGTCCCGCAGATATAATATGGTTTGTTACATCTCGATCGGGTTTTGGCTCGGCCCCAAACCCAACTTTTATGGCGCGTCATCCCAAAGCAGAATTTTTATTAAAAAATTTCTTAACTTGTGTTTTCGGTCATCTACCTTTCGATAGAGCTTCTATTCTTTTTTCAAACTTCTACCTTCTATAGCAACCGCCAAGACTATTAGGACGTTCTTAATTGCTGAAAACTGTGGGGAAGATTCCTTCTTCCTTCAGCATCCATCCGTTACATCCCGTACATTGCTCGCTGCCGAACCTTCTTCCTTCTTCCTTCTTCCTATGGCTCGTTATTCTCGACTGCAAAAACTCGGCTCTTATATGCGCCCGCACTGGAAACCAACCTTCTGGGGCGTTTTTTCGCTATTGGTTGTAAATGCTGTGGGCGTTTACATTCCCCTGCTGATTAGGAATGCAGTTGACACTCTCCAATTTGCGAATAAATTTGACGAAGTTTTCAACTTCGTGGCACTAATTCTGATTCTCGCCTCAATTATGTGGGTGATTCGGATGGCGTCGCGGATTTTGCTGTTTGGCGTGGGGCGTCAAGTCGAATTTGACCTCAAACAGCAAATATTTAATCATTTATTAACATTAGAACCGTCTTATTTTGCCGCCAATACGGTAGGAGATTTAATTAACCGCGCTACTTCCGATTTGGACAATATTCGGCGCTTGGTGGGGTTTGCGGTGCTGAGTTTGGCGAATACAGCTTTTGCTTATGCTTTGACTTTGCCCGTGATGCTGGGGATTAATGTAAGGCTGACGCTGTTTGCGATCGCCGTTTATCCTTTAATGCTGGTTTTGGTACAGTTATTTAGCGACAAACTTCGCATCCAACAGTTAGCCGTGCAAGAGGAATTGTCGGCGATGAGCGATTTAATTCAGGAAGATATGAGCGGGATGTCCGTAATTAAAATCTACGCTCAAGAAGAAAACGAACGCCGAGCTTTTCGCAATTCCAACGCACAGTTGCTATCAGCAAATTTGGAATTAGCAAAAACTAGAAACTTTATTTTTCCGCTGCTGGGCGGTTTGGCAAGTATCAGTTTGTTGGTGCTGCTTTCTGCTGGTGGCGGGGCAATTGCTAATGGTCAAATTAGCATTGGCGATTTTGTGGCGTTGCTGATTTATGTCGAGCGTTTGGTGTTTCCGACGGCGCTGTTGGGTTTCACAATTACTGCTTACCAGCGGGGAGAAGTGAGTGTCGATCGCATCGAATCAATTCTGACTGTGGAACCGCAAATTAAGGATACTGCCGATGCAGTTGAACTGGCAACTCCAGTCAAAGGAGAAATTGTGGCTCGCCATCTAAATTATACTTATCCCGGTGCTAAGACTCCCGCGCTTAAAGATGTTGATTTTACCATAAAACCGGGAGAAACTGTCGCAATTGTGGGAGCGATCGGATCGGGAAAATCAACTTTAGCTAATGCACTGCCACGCTTGCTAGATATTGATCCGGGCGAGTTATTTTTAGACGGACAGGATATTACTGAGGTAAAATTGACCGAATTGCGCGGGGCGATCGCCTACGTTCCGCAAGAAAGCTTTCTGTTCGGCACTACCATCAAGAATAACATCCGCTACGGAAACCCTTTAGCGGAACAGCCGGAGATTGAAGCGGCGGCAAAACAAGCGCAAATTCACGCCGAAATCCTCAACTTCCCGCAACAGTACAAAACAGTTGTCGGCGAGCGCGGCATTACTTTATCCGGCGGACAGCGGCAGCGGACAGCACTTGCTCGCGCTTTGTTAGTTGACGCCCCGGTGTTAATTTTGGATGACGCTCTTTCTAGCGTTGACAATCAAACTGCTACCGACATTTTGCAAAACTTGGCAACGGGAACCGATCGCAAAACGGTAATTTTTATCTCGCATCAAATGTCAGCGGCGGCCAGTGCCGATCGCATTTTTGTGATGGAGAAAGGAGAAATAGTTCAGAGTGGCACTCACGTTGAATTGGTAGGGCAAACAGGGCTTTATCAGTATTTGTGGAACCAGCAAAAATTAGAGGACTTGCTGCATTGACCAGTGACCGATACTTTGAGTCATACCAAATGTGGTAGCATCGGAATTAATATTACCCACAGCTTTCGACACCGCGAGTGTCCCGTGTCCCTACAATTAATCCGGGTAGGGAGACGGCACGGGAGCATCTCAGTTTTGCATTTACAGTGCGAGCGTCCCCGCTCGCGTATTGTACAATACGCGAGCGGG